>NZ_JBALMO010000119.1:0-24012 GCF_036963345.1 Bacillus sp. JJ722 | reverse complement strand
CACGTGCAGCTATATAAAGAAAATATAGTGCATAAAGTATTCCTATCAAATTTCCTAAGAAGCGTCCAAATCCAGCAATCAATATTTCATTAAAGGTATGGTCCTGGTGTAAAGAATAAATAGAAATATACAAGTAAAGCAAGCCAATGCCTAATACTGTACTTATAATTACCGCAATCCAAAAATCTTTACCAGCTTCTTTCCCGATACCTAAGAATGTAGAAGTCCCAAGTTGAAACAGGATGATTAATACAATAATTTGAAAGCTTCCAATTAGTTCTTTTTGCATACATTTACCTCATTTAGATTAAATCTCCATAATTTTGAATGGTGACGTTTACTTTAATATCAAATTGACTATTAGGATAAAATTTTGACCAGTCTTTTTTGATTTTTTTCCAATTTTTATTATCATATATTTCAAGTATTTCANNNNGCGTTATTTTGATTAATTTTGAGATATCCTTTTTGACTTTGTCTTCTAATAATTTTTCAATTTTATGTCCGTTTTTAATGAAGTTTAAATCATAATCACACGTGTAATCCGAAATATTTCCTTTTATTTCAGTGGAAATTGTATAAGTAGGGATATTATTAACCAATTTCCCTTTAATTTTCGTACGGCTTTTTAGTGTATTTACAGAAATATTCTTTCTCTCCCCACAAGCTGCTCTAATATTTGTTTTGATCATTTGGTTATTTAACAAATAAAATGTAGGACTTAAATTACTATCAATCCATCCTGATGGGGAATCGTTTTTAAACAGCTCCAACCCATTAAAATATACAAGTTTTGTTGAAGCATCTGATATTCCTTGTGAGATTTTGGTTTTCGCTACTTTGAAATTTCCTTTAAATTGTATGGTAGGAATGGTAGCATCTTTTCCTTCTTTTAATACATTTTCTTGTAATTTAGTTACATAAACGGGAAAAGCAGAGCCTCTTTCTTCGCTAATATTGTCTAAATGACTTGCAAATTCTCGTGAAGAAACTAATTCAAAGAAGGGAAGAACTTCTAAGAATTCCTTCGCTTTATGCGTTTTTGTCATTAATACAAGTGTATCGTACGGATATTTAGAAGCTCTTATCATATTGCTGATTCCTTTTTTAGTCCCATTATTCTTAGCGACCTTCTCACTAATGACAATAGTTTGAACATGAGAAACATCTACTTTTCTCGAAATGCTTTGGGAGAATTTCGACATTATATTGTTAAGCGAACTTCCTTCTTGTTCGAACACATAGAAAGGTAATGAATTTTGTCCAGGTTGAGTAAAGGCTACCGGATTAATTACTTGTACAGATACATGATAGCCTTTTTTGCCTTGATCTATGCCAATTGCTGATATAAATGCGACATTATGTAACTCATTATGTTCAAAATGTGCTCTGAATACAAAAAATAACAAGATGATTATGATAAGCGCTAGACGTATTTTCATTTACAATACACTCCAACTATTTCTTTTTTTTGAAAAACGGCTTTTCATGTGGTAATTCCTTTTTTGTATTTAATATTTTTGGTAATGCAGATCTTATTAAAGTATCTTTTTGATCTTTTAGATTAAATGGAGCTATTGGAGATAAATAAGGAACACCAAATGAACGTAAGTGTGACAAATGTACAATAAATATGATTGTAGTTAAAGTAAGTCCATATAATCCTAGAGTCGCACTCATTAATATTAAGAGATAACGCATTAATCGAATCGATGTTTCCATTGTTTGGATTGGAACAGCGAAACCAAGAATGTAAGAAACACTTACTACGATAAGCGTAGCAGGTTGAACGATTCCGGCCTCAAAAGAGGCTTGTCCAATGATTAATGCTCCGAAAAGGGAAACAGTTAATACAAGGTTTTTATTTAAACGTAACGCACTTTCTATGATAATCGTAAGCAATACTGTAAATAGTAATACCTCGATTACGAGAGGAAGAGGTTTATTCTCACTTTGAGCAGCGAGACTTATAATTAAATCATATGGAACAAAACC
Organism: Bacillus sp. JJ722; assembly: GCF_036963345.1. Taxonomy (NCBI): domain Bacteria; kingdom Bacillati; phylum Bacillota; class Bacilli; order Caryophanales; family Bacillaceae; genus Bacillus; species Bacillus sp. JJ722. The sequence goes on along the minus strand of NZ_JBALMO010000119.1, from coordinate 22,017 downwards.
AGGTTCAAAATTGACAAAAGCAATATAGAGTCCAGGAATGTAAATTCCAAGAATCATGGAACAAAAACGAAGCAGTCTATTAAATAGAAAATTCCATTTTAAATAATAATCATCAGGAGATTGTATGAAAGAAATTAGTGGAGCTGGTAATACGAGTCCATATGCTGTTCCATCAACAAGAATGGCAATCTTACTATTCAATATTTCAGCTGTTATTACATCTGGACGATCGGTATTTAAGATTAAAGGAAATGGAGTTACAAAATCATCGTGAATATATTCTTCAATATAATTGGAATCGAAAACTTCCCTGATTTGAATATTCTCCAATCTGCATTGTAGTTCATTTAAAGTAGTAGGGTCGACTTGATCCCTCAAATATACAAGGCATATATTAGTGTTTGTTTTAGAACCAACTTTGTGTTGTTCGAATGTTAAATATTTGTTCTTAATTATGCCCCTGATCAATGCGATATTTGAGTTTAGATTTTCGTTAAAACCTATGTGAGGTCCTCTTAAGACCCTTTGACTTTCCGGAGCTGAAATGGCGCGCTCTTTTAGTTTAGTTGTAGCGGCTGAAATGACTTCTTTTTGACCGTCAAATACAATGATTGTATTGCCCGCTAATAAATCATCTAATACTTTATCAAAAGGTGTTAATGGCAGTATTTTTAGGTTTTTAATTTGTAAAGTTTCAGAAGCGAGAGTATTAAGTAATTCAGGATTATCATTAAGTGTATGTTTTCCTTGTAAGCAATGAATAATGGATTCTTCAATTTTTCCTTCGTCCACAATTCCATCTAAGTAAAAAAGTAGTCCGTTTATTTTTGTTTCAGTTAATTGTAATGTGAAAGGTCTACTGACCAAATCGCTTGTATTTCCTAATTCAAATTCAAACTGACTTTTAAGCGTTTCTAAAGATGACAAAAAGAAAACCTCCGTAAGTAGTTTCTTATGGTATATCATTAGCAAATGCTAAAGAAATTATTTTAAATTTTTATTTCAATCATATGTATATAGTAGAGGTGTTTAAAAATGTTTACTAATATTGATTACTTAATGAATGGAAATGAGAAGCAACGACAGGCATATCGAGCAATTAAATCTTTAAGAATTATGGAGGATTTGTCTGACTATTCGCCAATACTTTGTGGAACAATTCCGATAAATATCCACGTAGAAACTTCTGATTTAGATGTAATTATGGAGGCTTGCGATTTAGAACAATTTGAACAACAACTTGTTCGCTTATATAGACATCATCAAGATTTTGTGCTTAAAAGACGGACAATTAGAAACAAACCTGTTATAAAAGCTAATTTTAAATATGAAGGTTTTGAATTTGAACTTTTCGCCCAAGCACAGCCTTCCGACAGACAAAATGCTTATTTACATATGATTATTGAAAATCATATTCTCGAAAAAACACCTTCATTAAGGATGGAGATTATTAATATGAAGAAACAAGGTTTAAAAACGGAGCCAGCTTTTTGTAAAGTACTAGGATTAGAGGGAGACCCATTTGAGAGTCTTATTGAGTATGGGAAAGAGCAGGGGATTATCGAATAATATTTAAGGGACTCTAGACCGGAAGTGTCAGATATAGGTAATCTAACATAATCAGCAAGTTTATATATTTCCTACTTCGGGGGCTAACAAAGCGTAAAAGGGCGTTCGAAAAGTGATTGAAAATCACTTTTCGGACAGCCTCGTTTGGAAGGAAATAAGTTATTGAAACATTTTATTTAAATTAGCCATCTCAATAGCGGAAACAGCAGCGTCATAACCTTTATTCCCAGATTTCGTACCAGCCCTCTCAATCGCTTGTTCAATATTTTCCGTAGTTACAACTCCAAAAATAACAGGTACACCTGTATCTAGTGAAACGGATGCAATTCCTTTTGCTGTTTCGTTGCAAACATAATCATAATGAGTAGTTGATCCTCTAATAACAGTTCCTAAACCAATAATGGCATCGTATTGATTTGTTTCAGCCATCTTCTTTGCTATGAAAGGAATTTCGAAAGCTCCTGGAACCCAAGCTACATCAATTTCACTTTCTTCTACGCCGTGACGTTTTAAGCCATCTAGAGCTCCACCTAACAGTTTATTAGTAATGAATTCATTAAATCTGCCTACAATAATACCTACTTTTAAACCTGAACCAATTAATTGTGCTTCAAATGTTTTTCCCATGTGATACATCTCCTTTTAAGTCAATAAGTGTCCCATTTTTATTTTTTTAGTTGATAAGTAGTTTTCATTTTCTTTCACTGCTGATATTTGAATGGAAACTCTGTCCGTAACATTAATTCCATATTCAGTTAATCCATAGATTTTCTCGGGATTGTTTGTTAACAATCGTATTTTTTTAATGCCTAAATCTTTCAACATTTGTGCGCAAAGAGCGTAATTTCGTAATTCAGGAGGGAAGCCTAATTTTTCATTTGCTTCGACCGTATCAAATCCTTGTTCTTGCAATTCATAAGCGCGTAGTTTATTTAATAAACCAATGCCACGGCCTTCTTGACGCATGTATAAAACAACGCCAGCACCCTCGTTTTCCAGAATTTGTAATGCGTGGTCTAACTGTGGACCGCAGTCGCATCTTTTAGAGTGGAAGACATCTCCTGTTAAACATTCAGAATGGATTCTAACAAGGGCTGATTCTTCTTTATGGATATCTCCTTTTATTAGCGCTACGTGCTCACAATGATCAACAATATTTGAGTAACCAATTAATTGAAATTGACCGTAATCTGTAGGTAATTGTACACTTGCTTCTCTTCTTACTATTTGTTCGTGGTTGTAGCGATAGCGTATTAAATCGGCTATGGTAATCATTTTTATTTGATGTTCATTCGCTAAACTCATAAGCTCTGGTGTTCGAGCCATCGTCCCATCTTCATTCATAATTTCGCAAATAACACCTGCTGGTGAAGATCCGCAAAGAATGGCTAAGTCAACAGCTGCTTCTGTATGACCAGCACGAGCAAGAACGCCATTCTCTCTCGCTATGAGAGGGAAGACATGTCCAGGTCTACGGAAATCTTTTTCAGTCGAAGCCTCATTAAGTAATTGTAAAATGGTTTCAGAACGTTCAAAAGCACTGATACCTGTTGTTGTGTTTATATGGTCAATACTTGCGGTAAATGCTGTTTGATGATTGTCCGTATTATTAGTTACCATGGGGTGAAGGTCTAGTTTTTCTGCTAGTTCCACAGAAATGGGTGTGCAGATTAGTCCACGGCCATATTTAGCCATGAAATTAATTGTTTCAGGTGTTGCTTTCTCTGCTAAAGCAAGAAAATCTCCTTCATTTTCACGATCTTCATCATCAATCACGATAATCATTTTACCTGCTTTTAAGTCTTCTAATGCTTCTTCAATTGTATTTAACATGTTAATGCACCACCTTTTTTAAAATCCGTGTTGGAGTAAAAAATCTTTTGTAATTGTATTTGCTACGCTGTTTCTTTCCGTTTGATGAATTACATATTTTCCAAGTAAGTCATTTTCGATATTGACAACATCGTTTTCTTTTTTTATACCTAACGAGGTGATTTCATGAGTATGTGGTATAAGTGAAACGGTCAGCTTGTTTGTTTCAATTCCGAAGATTGTTAAACTAATACCATCAATGGCAATTGAGCCTTTTGGAATACAATATTTACTCAGCTTTTCATCGATTTTAATATCTATATAAACAGCATTTTCTCTTTTTTGTTTACGCATAATGATGCCTGTGCCATCGACATGGCCAGATACAAAGTGACCACCAAATCTTCCATTTGCACTCATTGCTCTTTCTAAATTGACTAAGCTTCCTATTTTGACAGATTGAATGCTAGTAGCTTTTACAGTTTCAGGCATAACATCGACGGTAAATAAATCATTTGTGAAAGTAACAACAGTTAAACAAACACCGTTCACAGCGATACTATCACCGATTTGTACATCTTCTAAGATTTTCTGTGCTTGAATGGTTAGTTTCATACTATTAGGTCCTTCATTCATAGCCGTGACTTTGCCCATTTCTTCCACAATTCCAGTAAACATCTATTCACCTCATTTCAATGTAGATGTAATTTTTATATCCTCGCCTATTTGCTCAATACTTTTAAAAGTAAGAGAGTAAGCATCGTTTACATTGCTTATGTCAAGATCAGCAACCATACTAGGGGCAGCACTTCCACTTATTAATTTTGGTGCTATGTAAGTAATGATGTGATTGACATTTCCAGATTTTAAAAAACTAGCATTAATAGTTTGGCCACCTTCAACATAAAGCGAAGTAATGTTTCTTTTTCCTAGCAAGTGTAGGACTTCTTCTATTTGGATGGTGGTTTGTGTTAATTTCAATATTTCTACATTGCTTTTTCTAAATTTAGATATTTGAGAGTTTTCGATATGTGACCCTGTAATAATCCAAGTAGGGCATATGCCATCAGTGACTATTTTGCTCTCGATAGGTGTTCGTAAATGAGTGTCTAATATAATACGAATAGGTTGTTGATTCGTATCGCCATATCGATTGGTTAAACTTGGATTATCCTTTAGAACAGTCCCAATTCCAATTAATATAGCATCATGTTTACTTCGATCCTTATGAACATCACATCTTGACTGTTCTCCTGTAATCCATTGACTATGACCTGTTTTTGTAGCGGTTTTTCCATCTAATGTAATAGCTTGTTTTAATGTGATAAATGGTTTTCCTGTTTTCATGAAATGAAAAAATGACTCATTTAATTGATCAGCTTGCTCTTTAAGAATGCCAGCTTGAACTTTAATGCCCGCTTTTCTCAACTTTTCGATGCCGGATCCTGCTACTAACGGATTAACATCAATCGAGGCAATGACAACTTCCTTAATTCCAGCATTAATAATAGCTTCTGTACAAGGTGGAGTTTTTCCATAATGGCTGCAAGGTTCAAGCGTGACGAATAATGTACTATCTTTTGTTTTATTTCCAGCCATATTGATGGCATGCACCTCTGCATGGGGTTCCCCGGCTTTTAAGTGAGCACCAAAACCAACAATTTCACCATCCTTGACAATAACAGCACCGACAACTGGATTTGGAGCTGTTTGACCTTTAGCTGTTGTAGCAAGCCTTAAAGCAAACTCCATGTAAAACTCAGGCTTCACTTCTGACCCTCCAATCATTGAATAGTGGAATACAGTGTATTCCAACTACATAAATAAAACTCCATAGTGTTTCCTAGGAGTTTTGGGAGAGTATGAGATAGATGGCATCGCGAAATAAGCCTATTATCGAAGAATTTTTCGATAAAAAGGTTCTGTAGCTATCATACATACGTCCTTCTCCCATCCAGACTATACTGTCGGCTTTGGAATCACACCAAATCCTGCCTAAAAAAGGCTCACGGGCTTAGAAAATAAATCATCACCGTCGATTGGGAATTTCACCCTACCCCGAAGGACTACAACTATTAAATTATTTTTCAAGTAATCTTGATGGAACGGATTAGTATGTAATCCGACCACGTAAATCAAACTCCATAGCTAATCCTAGGGAGTTTGATGGGAAACTTATATACTTCATGGCATTACGAAATAAGCCTTTTATCGAATAATTTTTTCGACAAAAAGGTCCTGCAGCCATCATACATACATCCTTCTCCCATCCAGACTATACTGTCGGCTTTGGAATCGCACCAAATCCTGCCTATAAAGGCTCACGGGCTTAGAAATAAATCATCACCGTCGATTGGGAATTTCACCCTACCCCGAAGGACACTATAAAATTACAAAGATTATAACACTAGATTAATAGATGTGCAATAAAGATAGTTTAAAGAATTACGATAAAAAAGGTTGTCTCGTAAGTCTACTGTAGACTTAAAGAGACAACCTAAAATGTTTTTAGCCTTCTGAATGTTTAAGTGAAGAAGGTGCTTCATTTTCATTTGGATTGTGCTTTGGAATCCAAAATGCAATTAGGATACAGAGAATAGAAACGCCTGCTAAAATAATAAAAACTCCATGTAATCCGGATGCGAGAATCGTTGGCGGAACTTCTCCGCCGGCATTTGTGTAACTGTGAATCTGTTTGTTTAAGAATGTACCTAAAATAGCAACTCCAAGTGTTTGTCCTAAAGTACGGAAAAACGTATTGGAAGAAGTAGCTACTCCTCGAAGATTCCAACTTACAGCTGATTGAACAATAATCGTAAATACTGTCATAGATAAGCCGAATCCTAGTCCCAAGATTAAGATGATGAAAAGAATAACTGGGCTAGGCGTAGAAATCGTAATGAAAGTTAACGCCAAAGAACCGAGGGTGAGAAAAAGAATGCCAAAGAAAGAAATCGTTTTTGGACCGAAGCGAATTAATAATCGACTTCCGATTGTTGCTCCGAGTGGCCATCCAATGGACATTGGCATCAAAATCATTCCGGAGAACATGGCTCCTTTTCCTAGAACACCTTGTATCCATAATGGGATATAGGCGGTAATACCGATTAAAATGACACTTGCTAAAAAAGATATTAAATTAGAAATCGATACTTCACGATATTTGAATATTGTGATCGGAAGCATTGGTTCTGGATGACGCACTTGAATGTAAAGAAAAATAGCAAGAAACAGAACTGATATGGCAATAGAAATATACATAATCGTTGAATTCCAAGCGATTTCATTACCACCTGTAAGCAATACGAAAAGCAAGGCTGATGTTCCGATTGTGAATGTTAAAGCTCCACCATAATCGATTTTTCGTTCGTTTACTTCAATCTTTTCGTTTAAGTTTTTACTAATTAACCAAATAGAAACTAACCCGAATGGGATATTGAAGAAGAAAATCCAATGCCAACTGATATAGTCGACGAAAAACCCACCAACTAATGGACCGAATATACCAGCTATTCCCCAAACGGAGCTAAAGAGACCTTGGACTTTTGCTCGTTGTTCAAATGTGAAAATATCTCCAATGATAGTAAAGGTAATGGGTACAACCGCTCCAGCACCAATCCCTTGAATAGCACGGAAGATAATTAACTGTTCCATATTTTGTGATAGACCGCATAACATTGAACCTATAAGAAAGATGGTTGTTCCAACTAAGAACACTTTTTTTCTACCAAATAAATCAGCAAGTTTGCCGAAAATCGGTGTTGTAACTGCAGAAGTTAGTAAATAAACAGCAAAAACCCAACTTATGAGTTCTAAACCACCTAGTTTTTGAACAATAGCAGGCATTGCTGTACTGATAATAGTTCCTTCTATCGCTGAAAGAAAAGTAGCAATAAGTAGAGCTACTGTAATTTTCTTTTGATATGCATTCATGCTTTCCTCTCCTTCTTGTATGAATGGTGAAACACAAAGAATAATCCAAACTACCTTCAATTGGCTCTGTTTAATCTCTTTTTGAAAGTATTAGTACTTATTTACAGAGCAATGCATGACAATTTAGAAATGTAGTTGAGCGGAGCAATTCGATCATAAATTTGACAGCTACATGAAGTTTTTTAGTAAAATCACATATTGATTATTATAAAGAAGATTCTTATAGGGTGGCAAACTATTAACTATTACAGATTGGGATACTAAAAGCCTGACTTCGGTAAAGTCAGGCTTTTAGTATCATTATAAAAATTCCGAAACTGGTAGAGAGTTTTATTCTGCTAGCTAGTGATATACATTGCTTGCTGATTCATTTGTACCCAGGCTGCTTCGAAATCACGTTTATTTAATGGGATGTTTTTTTTATTTTTCAATGGATCGTTAACATAGACGAATTCATTATCGTAATGAGTAATAACTACACTATGCTGACGATATGTGACTTTCATTGGACCTTCGGCTGTGTTCCATGTTAAAAATTGTTCAGCTGGTAATTCTTTAAACCAAGAATTTGTGATTACCCAAACAGGATAGCCATTGTCGACAGCGTCATATAAATGATTTGCTGTTGTGCCAGTAATATTTACAATTCTATCAGGATCAACATATAATTCAGCTAATTGGATAATAGGGTCGACATATACACCTAATCCGTCATTTTCAAATGTCTTCATATCTCCAACAAACCCTTTGTTCATATTTCCTTTGTAATTTCCTTGTTGAAAAGGCTCATATGTAATCTTTTCAGCTAATTCCATCTTGTCAATAAAAATACCATTGTACTGTAAAATCATTGCTAAGCTAGTAACTTCACAACCTCTCGGTAATTCAGGTAGTTGTTGAATGAGTGGTACATCTAATGGTTTTGTAGCTGTGTTCGTTTCTGTTTCGTTTATCGTATGTATTTTTTCAGGGGTTTCTATCGTTGTCATTTCTTCAGTTTGACTATCAACCATGTTGTTCCTTTGCTCCTTGATAGATAGAAGCTTATTCGCGATCGTATCAAAATGACTGATAAAGATAATAGCTACTCCAATCATCAACGCTAAAAGACTATAGTACAAGCTATTTTTTACTAATTGCTTAAGCATTATATGTATCTCACTTTCTTCTATTTTGAAAATTCCTCAATAGAAAATATAAAAATAGCTAGAGGAAGAATTTTGTATATTGTAAATCATTTAGCTTAATAAAAGCTTAAATGACTAGTGATATAGAACTATTTATAGCCCAAGTGTGAAGCCGAGTAGTAAAAATCTATTTCGATTAAAGTTTCACTATAAGTGAAACAATAAAATATAAAATCCAAAGTGAGGAGTTTATATGAGCAAAACACTTAAATATTTTGTATTTCTGTTTCTTTTATTTCTACCAACTCATGCTTTTGCAGCTCAAAAAGTTCCTATACTAATTTATCATTCCATCGATGAGTTCACTGGGCATGGAATAAAAGAGCTATATGTGCCTCCAGAGAAGTTTGAGGAGCAAATGATCTATTTGCGTAACCATGGTTATACATTATTAACGTTTGATAGGTGGAGTGATATTCAAAAAGTACAAAAGCCTATTTTCGTAACATTTGATGATGGGTATAAAAACAACTTAAATGCGTTTGCCATTTTTCAAAAATTAAACAGTGGACACTTTAAGCCAACGGGAACCTTTTTTGTGATTTCTGATTTTATAGGTCGTTCTAATCGTTTATCAAAATTGGATTTGAAGATGATGGCTGATTCGGGATTAGCATCTATCCAATCACATACAGCCACACATCCAGATTTAACAAAGCTTGATGACCTTGAATACGAGCTGAATGAGTCAAAGAAGAAAATTGAACAAATAACAAGAAAGCCTGTTGTTGCTCTTGCTTATCCGTACGGTAGTTTCAATGACAAGGTTATTAATGAAACAAAAAAGTATTATTCATATGGAATTACAACAATCCCGGAACTTTATTCGAAGAAGGGAATAAAAGACGAACTTTATCTCTTACCAAGAATCTATATTAAATATACAACAACTCTAGATGATTTCGCGAAGATTGTGAATGATGAAACAAAACATTAATAATTTGAGTTCATTGATGTAAGGACATAAATGAATGTTTTTCAAGTATATTAAGTATCTTTTGTGGAAAAGTTTAAAAAATATATACAAAATAGACACAAAAAATTCACATTTCACCAAAAATGGATTATAATTAGTTGTGTAATCAATTTTATAAATTTTATAACTTTTATAATCAAACCAAGGGGTGGGAGTAATTATGAAATTAGTTGGAAAAGTTGTTTTGTTTCTTTTGATGATGGTGGCATTTAAATATAGTTGTGATTCGTTTATTAATGAAAGTGGGTTTCAAACATTTGGATCATTTGCTGTAGGTTTAGCTTCTTTAGTAGGTTTTATCTTATTAGTAGAAGAAGATTCTGTTGGGGAATTTGCAAATTAATATATAAAATAAATGAGAACGAAGAAGAGCACTCTGCATTTGGAGTGCTCTTCTTTATTATATTGATAAAAGAAATAAAGGGAAATGGTGTCATGTGAAGTCTAGTTGGAAATTCTTTTATATTTATAAAACTATTATTTTTCTACTTGATTGAATTAACGTTTTAATGTATGAAATTAATGTTCGTGTTGTAGTTTTGGTGTTAAAAAATCCCTGTAAAAATATACTATATTCTACCAAAAAATTAAAAATAACATATAGACGTAAATGTAAATTTAATGTAATATATTCCTAATAAATGTTATTTTGTAATATTTAAAAAAGTCTGTATATTTAGACAAATCAAACATTTGGAGGGGTAACATGAAAAAGAAAAAACTAGCGGGAATATTTCTTTCCTTATCGTTAGTAGCTGGAGCGTTAGCAGGATGCTCAGGATCTGATAAGAGTAGTGGGGGAAGTTCAGGCGGAGATAAGGGTGAAACAATTAAGATAGGTGCTAACTTAGAATTGTCTGGTGGTGTGGCTTCTTATGGACAATCTATCCTTGAAGGTGCAGAACTTGCCCTTGAAGAAATTAATAAAGAGGGTATTGATGGGAAAAAGCTTGAATTAGTTAAAGTAGATAATAAATCTGAAGCACCTGAGGCTACAGCTGGAGCGTTAAAGTTGATTTCTCAAGATAAAGTAACGGCAATTATTGGAGCTGCAACAAGTGGAAACACTACTGCGCAAATTGAAATTGCTCAAAGCAATAAAGTTCCGGTAATTTCACCAAGTGGAACAAGCCCAGATATTACATTTAAAGATGGAAAATTAAACGAATTTATTTTTAGAACAAGCTTTATTGATCCGTTCCAAGGAATTGTTGCAGCCAACTTTGCTTCTAATAAGCTTAAAGTAAAAAAGGCAGCAGTCTATATTGATAATTCTAGTGATTATTCAAAAGGATTGGCTGCTTCGTTTATTGAACAGTTTGAAAAAAATGGCGGTACTGTTATACCACCAGAAGCATTTGTTGCGAAAGATACAGATTTCCGTGCGACTTTAACAAGAATTAAAGCTGCAAAACCAGATTTTATTTTCATTCCTGCATATTATGAAGAAGTTGGTCTTATTATAAAACAAGCTCGTGAAATTGGATTAGATGTACCATTAATGGGTGCAGATGGCTGGGATTCACCAAAACTTGTTGAAATTGCTGGTAAAGATGCACTTAATAATACGTATATTACGAACCATTACTCTTCAGGTGATCCAAGTGAAAAAATTAAAGCATTTGTAAAGGCATTTGGAGAGAAGTATAAAGGTAAATCTCCTGATGGCTTTAATGCACTAGGATATGACACGGTTTATTTATTAGCGGATGCAATTAAACGCGCTGGTTCAGTCGATTCAGTGAAAATTAAAGACGCTTTAGAAAAGACTAAAAATTTAGACTTAATATCAGGTAAATATTCAGTAGATGAAAAGCATCATCCGATTAAAGCAGCTACTATTTTAAAGTATAAAGATGGAGTCCAACAATTTGAAACGAAAATTGAACCAAAATAAGTTTTAAGAATGAATAGGGGGCAAAGTTAGCCTCCTATTTTGGGTTTGATCAAGTGAGTTGAATGATAAAACAAGGAGACTATAACATGGAAATAATTCAACAGCTCGTTAACGGGCTTTCACTCGGTAGTATTTATGCCCTCATTGCACTAGGCTATACGATGGTATATGGAATTGTTAAGCTTATTAACTTTGCTCATGGCGATGTATTCATGATCGGAGCATTTGTTGGCTTTTACTCTATTACTATATTAGATTTATCTTTTATTCCTGCATTAATTTTGTCGATGGCTGCCTGTTCGATTTTTGGTGTTTTGATTGAACGGATTGCTTATAAACCACTTCGTAATGCTACCAGAATAGCAGCATTAATTACAGCTATTGGTATGTCCTTGTTTATTGAATATAGCTTTATTTATATTCGTGGTGCACAGACTGAAGCGTATCCAGCTGATGTACTTCCTGCAACAAATATTGATTTGTTTGGCGTTTCCATTAATAGTCAATCATTATTAATATTTTTAGTTTCAATCATCTTGATGATTATCTTGCAAATTACCGTACATAAAACAAAGGTTGGTAGAGCAATGCGTGCGGTTTCATATGATGCGGATGCAGCAAGATTAATGGGGATCAATGTTGATAATACAATATCAGCGACGTTTGCAATAGGCTCAGCTTTAGCTGGAGCAGCAGGTGTTATTTTTGGGATTTATTATATTAAAATCGAGCCGTTAATGGGTGTTCTACCAGGATTAAAGGCTTTTGTTGCTGCGGTTCTAGGTGGAATTGGAATTATTCCTGGCGCAATGGTGGGTGGCTTATTATTAGGTGTCATTGAAGCGTTAGTTAGTGCCGTCGGATATTCTTTATGGCGTGATGGAGTAGCGTTTGTTGTTCTTATTTTAATTTTGATTTTTAAACCTCAAGGACTATTAGGGAAAAATAAAAAAGAAAAAGTATAAGGGAGAGACAAAGTGATGATGACATTAAAACGAACAAAAGGATTTTGGCTCTCAATCTTGCTTTCATTAATCCTTTTTGTGGTTATTCAAGTCATGATTAACAGTGGAACATTAAATTCTTTTTATGTAAATACAATAGTGTCTATCGGTATTAATATTATTCTAGCAGTAAGTCTACATTTAATAATTGGGATAACGGGACAATTCTCAATTGGCCATGCTGGATTTCTATCGGTTGGAGCATATGTTTCAGCAATTATTACGATGAAGTTGGCACTTCCTTTTCCAGTAGCCATACTCTTAGCTGGTATTGTAGCTGCTTTAGCGGGTTTAGTAATCGGTATACCAAGTTTACGCTTAAAAGGAGATTATCTCGCAATAGCAACTCTAGGATTTGGTGAGATCGTTCGAATTTTCTTCTTGAATATGGATTATGTTAATGGAGCAAGTGGGATGACGGTTTCGCACCTAACAACTTGGCCATGGGTCTTCTTCTCTGTCATGCTAACCATCTTAGTTATTAGAAACTTTACGAATTCAACACATGGTCGTGCTTGTATCTCGGTGCGTGAAGATGAAACTGCAGCTGATTCAATGGGGATTAATACAACCTATTATAAAGTAATGGCCTTTGCGATCGGAGCATTCTTTGCTGGGGTTGCAGGCGCGTTATATTCACACAATTACTATATTATTTTACCTACCAATTTCGGCTTTTTGAAGTCGTTTGATATCTTGATTCTTGTTGTTCTCGGTGGATTGGGAAGTTTATCGGGTTCTGTTCTAGCAGCAATTTTGCTGACAGTAGTAACTACTTTCCTTCAAGATTATCCAGAAACTCGAATGATCATTTATAGTTTAGTGTTAATGGTTATGATGATTTACCGCCCTCAAGGTCTAATGGGTACGAAAGAATTCACTAGCTTCTTTAAGCGTAAGGGAGGAGGACATAAACATGACAACAACCAAACCATTGCTTAAAGTTGATGCAGTTGGAATCCAATTCGGTGGGCTCAAGGCAGTATCAGGAGTAAATATGGAATTGCATACTGGTGAATTAGTTGGGTTAATCGGCCCGAATGGTGCGGGTAAAACGACTTTCTTTAACTTGTTAACAGGTGTTTACGTACCAACTGAAGGAAGTATCTCTTTGAACAGTGCAAACTTAAGAAAGCTTCCTCCATACAAAATTAATCAAATGGGTATAAGTCGTACCTTTCAAAATATTCGTTTGTTTGGTGATATGACAGTCATTGATAACGTTAAAGTGGCTTATAACTCTTTAGCGAAACATGGGATTATTAGTTCCATTACTCGCCTACCAAGATTCTTTAAGGGCGAGCAAGAAATGGAAGAAAAGGCTATTGAGTTTTTAAAGATTTTCAATTTGGATTTATATAAAGACGAAATAGCAAAAAACTTGCCATATGGGCAGCAGCGTCGTTTAGAAATTGCTCGTGCATTAGCCGCTAATCCTAAATTATTGCTTCTAGATGAGCCAGCTGCTGGGATGAACCCGCAAGAAACACAAGAACTTATGAAATTAATTTCGTTTATTCGTGAGAAGTTTCAGTTAACGGTACTATTAATCGAGCACGATATGCCACTTGTAATGGGTGTATGTGAACGCATATATGTACTTGATCATGGTCAATTAATTGCTGAAGGTAAACCGGAAGAAATACGTAATAATCCAAAGGTAATCGAAGCGTATTTAGGCGAGGAGGTTTCATCATAATGCTAAAGATTCAAGACGTCAACGTATATTATGGAAATATACAAGCGCTTAAAGGTGTATCGATGGAAATCAATCAAGGAGAAATTGTTACATTAATAGGAGCGAATGGAGCGGGAAAAAGTACTTTGCTGAAAACCATTTCGGGGCTATTAAAGCCTAAAAAAGGTGAATTATCTTATGAAGGGCAATCTATTGGTGGCAAAGCAGCACAAGCTATAGTGAAATTAGGAATTTCACATGTTCCTGAAGGTCGACGTGTTTTTGCAAACATGTCTGTTGAAGAAAACCTCCAACTTGGAGCATTCTTACGTAAAGACAAGGAAGGAATAAAGCAAGAGATGAAGAGGGTTTATGAATTATTTCCTCGTTTACTTGAAAGACAAAAGCAGCTTTCAGGTACCCTTTCTGGCGGCGAGCAACAAATGCTTGCAATGGGCCGTGCGTTAATGGCTAAACCAAAATTATTATTATTAGATGAGCCATCAATGGGACTTGCTCCATTGTTAGTGAAGCAAATCTTCAATATAATTGAAGAAATTAATAAAGCTGGTACAACAGTTCTATTAGTAGAACAAAATGCGAATTTGGCTCTTTCCATTGCTGATCGAGCATATGTTGTTGAAACGGGGCGAATTGTGCTTTCTGGAAAAGCTAGCGAGTTAACGGCTAGTGAGGAAATTAAGAATGCATATTTGGGTGGACATTAATAACATACAAACGAGGCGATTCTTCACTACGGAGGTTCGCCTTTTTGCTTTGTCTTGAAAGTGTGATATTAATTAGTACTCTTTGGGTTAATAATTCAATTTTTAAAATTATAATCAAAAAATGGAAATAATATGATATGATTATGATATCACATTGATATATAGGAGGTTTGCAAAATGCAAGAAAGAAAAGCGTTTAAAATGAATGGTTATATTGGGATTTTAATAGCATTAGCACTTTTAGCTGGAGCTGGATTCTGGATCCTTACAAACTCTCTAGTTGGAGCGAATTTGATCTTACCTATAATCTTATTTCTATTAGCTGCGTTAATTCTGTCAGGGGTAACGATTGTACAACCAAATGAAGCAAAGGTACTTACTCTTTTTGGGACATATGTAGGCGTAATTAGAGAGCAAGGATTGTGGGTCTCTATCCCGTTAACATTAAAAGCAAGTGTGTCTCTTCGTGTAATTAACTTCAATAGTGAGAAATTAAAAGTAAATGATTTAGAAGGAAACCCAATTGTGATTGCAGCAGTTGTGGTATATAAAGTGAACGATAGTGCAAAAGCAACATTTGACGTGGAGGATTATGAAGAATTTGTTCAAATTCAAAGTGAAACAGGTATAAGACATATTGCTAGTCAATATGCATATGACCATTTTGATAAAGACACTGAAATGTCATTGCGAAAGAATAGTGATGAAATTGCTGATTTTCTAGCGCAAGATTTACAAAAGCGTTTAAGCGTTGCAGGTGTAGATGTTATTGAAGCACGTATCATGCACCTCGCTTATTCTTCAGAAATTGCTTCTGCCATGCTACAAAGACAACAAGCACAAGCGGTGTTATCGGCGCGTAAAGTAATTGTAGATGGTGCTGTTGGTTTAGTGAAAAGTGCAATTGAGAAATTAGCTGATGAAGGTGTAGTGGAGTTAGATGAAGATAAGAAAGCACAAATGGTAAATAATTTAATGGTAGCAATTGTTTCTGAAAAAGGAACACAACCAATCCTTAATAATGGAAGCATTCACTAGGATTTGATGAAATGGCTAAAAGAAAAGCTTATCCACTGAGAATTGATCCTAAGCTATATGATGCACTTGAGAAATGGGCAGATGATGAGCTAAGAAGCGTTAATGCTCAAATAGAAATCCTTTTGAAAGAGTCAGTAAAGAAAGCTGGCAGATGGAAAAAAGATAAAGAAAATGAATAATGTAAACCCTTCGATTGGTATGCTCTTTATTGCCTAATCGAAGGGTTTTTTTATTTTTGTCTCCGAAATGATACATCCATAAGAATCTAAAAAATTATTTGAGAAAAGCTAATTATAGTATTTGTTTTGTTTAGAAAGGAATGAGAATTATGCTATTTGATTGTGCTGTTATCGGAGGAGGGCCTGCTGGAATGACTGCTTCATTAGTTCTTGGAAGAGCAAGAAGAAAAATTATTTTATTCGATGATAATAAACCTCGAAATGCAGTAACAAAGGAGTCGCACGGCTTTCTGACAAGAGACGGTGTAAAGCCATCGGAATTGAAAAAGATTGCACATGAGGAGCTGAGCAACTATCCGACCGTAATTTTAAAGAAAACAGAAGTAGTGCAAATTAGTAAGAAAGAAAAGTTATTTTCTATAGAAACGATTGAAGGAGGAGTCTATTCAGCAAGAAAAATTATTTTTGCAACAGGAATTAAAGAAGTACTGCCCAATATAGAAGGCATGCACTCATTCTATGGGAAAAGTATTTTTAGTTGTCCTTATTGTGATGGATGGGAGTTAAAAGATAAGGTGATTGCAATAATTTCGAACCATCAAGCCATATTTGAAATGATCAAACTTGTTTATAATTGGAGTAAAAACCTTATTGTTTGCACAGACGGAAGCAACACGATTAGAAATGAAGAAAGGAATGAATTGGAACGGAGAGGAATACGGTTATTTAATCAAAAAATGAAGCAAATAGTTGGCAATGAAGGGATGGTAAAAGCTATTAAATTTGTTGATGATACGGAAGTGTCAATAGAAGGTGGGTTTATTACACCTGAATGGGTACCAACTACTTCGATTGCTCAATCACTTGGTTGTGAATTAGATGAGAAAGATGGATTAAATACGGATGCGTTAGGAAGAACAAATATAGAAGGTGTCTATGCTGCGGGTGATGTTACAACACCTTCACAAGTCATAATAGCTGCTGGAGAAGGAAGCAAGGCAGCCATTGGAGTAAATACGGATTTAACGATAGAGGATTTTTAAATACACTTGGTTTGTTTCTAACCTTATCTCGGTAGTGAGATCTCATTTACTACGCTAAACCTATGACTCCACCGTTTTAAAAGGAAATAAGATTGACTTTGTTGAAGTATCTTTTAGAAGTAAAAAGAAATACGAGGAGATGGAGCATGGATTTTGTATTAACTGAAGAAATGGTATTGAACGACCTTATCCACACTTGTAATTGTTATTTTGGATTTAAGGTAGTAAATGCTACACCTATAAAGCGTGGTTGGTTAAATTTAAAGTGGAAAATTACAACAGATGCAGGAGTTTTTTTAATTAAGCAATACAATAAGGAAAGATACAAATTGTATAACCATGAAGAGCTATTATTAGCCTTCTCTCAACAAATGCGGTTACATAATAGAGACCTTCCTTGCCCTAAACTCTATTCTTATAAAGGTCATTATCTTATTGAATCGGATAAGGGCGAACTTTTTATGTTAATCGATTACTGTGATGGAACTGTGATGCCACCAGGAAAATTAAATATTCATCAAATGTATGACTTAGGACGAGTAACTGGGAAAATGCATCATTTGTTAAACGATGGCACACTAAGGGGGAAGAGGGGGCCTGAATTTGTTCCGCCAAGTCGAGAGGAACGTTTAACTCATTGGGAATCTGTTTGGAATCAGGCAAATAGTACTGACAAATCACATTTATTACCTATATTAGAAACACAATATAAAGTAACAGAAACTATAAATTTAGAAGATTTTAATCTGAATGCTACTGGCTGGGCACACCGTGATCTCTGGGTAGATAATTTATTGTTTAAAGAGAAAAAATTAAGTGCTGTATTAGATTTTGATAGAATGAAATTTGATTACCCGCAGCTTGATGTTGCTAGAGCTGTTATATCTGGGGCTTTAGATAAAAATAACTTGGATGTTTCACTTGTTGAGGCTTTCATCGAAGGGTATAGTGAGGAATGTTTACTTAAGAAAGGGTTCTTAATAAGCTCTTTAAAAATGCTATGGTTTTTGGAAAGTACATGGTGGATAAATGTAAGTATGGATCAGCATAGTGGGCCTCCAGAACGTTTTGCAAACGAAATGATATGGCTTTCTGAAAATCAAAAAGAATTAGAGTCCATGCTAGGGAATACACAATATTTAGTCAATGAATGATGAATTGAAAAATAATTCATTTATTAAGATTTAGAGGAAGAGAGTAAAGTTAGTATATTAAAAAAAGGAATGAGCTGATGTCAAAGAGACAACGTTCATTCCTTTTTTATTGCTTATTTTACTCTAGCTTTTATGTATGCTAAGCATTGGTTATGCTTTTTGATATATGCAACTGCTTTTCCAGTTCGGGCATATCCACCTTCACCTTTATTATATGCACTTAATACGGCGTCTTTTAAGGCATTGCCTTTTAAGCCTTTCTTTTTATATTTATTCGTTAAGCCTGCTAGCATATATGTTCCCCAGTTCATATTTACATAAGGATCATATGGAGCCACTTTTGTTTTTAATTTTTTAGCTAACGAAGCATGGTTGACTTTATTGATTTGAAAATAACCGTAATTAGTACCACCTTTTGCTTTTTTATTAAAACTACTTTCGTGTTTAATGACGGCTAACATTTCTTTATAGTCTAGGCCTCTTTTAACACTTAAATCATAAAGATATTTTTGCTCATTATATGATAGAGGGATGGCTTTACTATAGGAGAATTTTGCTTGTACTTGAGCGTTTTTGTTAGGTGAAGTTGTTGCAGCTTCAACTTTATGGTTGAATTTTGTATCTATAATAAATGTAAGGATTAATGTCGTAATAATGATGGTCATGAATTTGAAAAAATTACTTTTGTGTTTATTCATTATGAACCTCCTTAGTTAGTAATCTATTATATCGTAGACTATTTATTGTGAATTTTTAAGAGGTTACATCACTATGTTATAATTTGTTAGCTTCTCGTAATATTTCTTGAAATTTTGTAAAGAATGTAATATTTGATTATTACTTGAATAAACGCTCTTATTAGACAAAATAAAAAACTCTAATCCACTATTTTACATAATAGAGCGGTTAGAGTTTTTATTTAAATTTGATTACCATTTCTATTTAAATGGATCTATCTGATCAGGAATCGTTTTCTTGGAACGGTACAATAACTCTGAAACGGTAACGCATTTATAGCCGTTTTTATAAAGATGAGCCAAAATGTTATCTAAGGCTAGAACAGTTTGTGAAACTTTCGTTTCTTCAGTACCATTCCAATCGTGAAGCAAAATAATATTGCCTGGTTGTACACCTTTTGTTATAACTCCAGAAATCTGGTTAGCAGAAGGACTTCTCCAATCTTTAGGGTCTTGATGCCAAGACCAGAGGATGACCAGCTTATTATTTTTTACGGCAGTATTTATGATTAATTCATTAAATAGTCCGCCTACTGGTCGATACAGTTTTGGTCTTTGTCCAGTGATTTGTTGAATAATCGCATCTGTATCTTTTAGCTCTGTAGTTAATTTCTCAGCAGTTATGTTTCTACTATAAATGTGATTGTAAGTATGATTAGCAATTTCATGGCCTTCAGCAACTTCTCGTTTTAACACTTCTGGAAATCGTTTCACTTTATTACCCGCAACAAAAAACGTCGCTTTCGCATTATATTTAGCTAATATATCGAGTATTTGAGGGGTGAATATAGGATGTGGACCATCATCGAAAGTGATCGCAACAATTTTCTCGTTTGTGTTTACTTCCCAAATGACATCTCCTGATTTTTCATAATCTGAACGACTATTGGCGAAAACAGGTGATATTGGTTGAGCAAAACAAAAAGCAATGATTAAAAGAGCAGTGAACACCCATATTTTTTTCATAATTCATACACTCCTATTTACATACAATAAATATAGTGTATGGATTACTATACAAATTATTTATGAAAGTATCAATGAACATTAATTATGAAATGACGGCTAATAATCTTCCTGCTATTGGGCAAATTGGATTGTATAAAGAATTTTTTCATAGCAGGAGGAAAACAAGTTAGTTGAAGCAATTCTAAATGGTGGCGGTATTATAATGGAAAATATGTCTGTCGTTGATGTCGAAAAAGGAGAGAAACCAAAAGTAATCCTAAAAAACGGCGGACAGCTATCTGCAAGTAAACTTGTTTTGGCAACACAATATCCGTTTTATGATTGGCAAGGATTATATTTTTCGAGGCAATATGCTGAACGTTCTTATGTTGTAGCATCCAAAAGTACAAAGCCTTATGCTGGCGGGATGTATATTAATGCAGAAAGTCCAACACGTTCTATCAGCTATACACCTTTAAGCAAGGGAGAAAACTTGTTGTTAATTGGTGGTGAGTCTCATAAAACAGGACAAGGAGAAAGTACATCATATCATTATGAAGAGCTTATTGAATTCACAAAGAAATACTTTGATGTAGATGATATTGCATATCGTTGGTCTGCACAGGATTTAAAAACGTTGGATGATATACCATATGTCGGACATATTACAGAAGGGTAGCCGAATAATCTATGTAGCAACAGGTTATGCCAAATGGGGAATGAACAACGCAAAGCAGGTGCACATGTTTTAAAGGGTTTAATTTTGAATACACAAAATGATTTTGTAGATCTGTATACACCGTCTCAGTTTAATGCAAATCCATCCATTTAAAATTTTATTGTTCAAAATGCTTTGTTAATGAAGGTGGATTGTTATGTTTTATATTTGCATTAGTGGGAAATATATTAAAGTTTCTTCCGGAAAGCATAAATTTCGTTTATTTAACAAGTGTGAGTACTGTCCTTTTATGTTCTGGAAGTTTGTTAAGAAGAAAAAATAGTCTTTATAAATAGATAATGAGCATGCTTAAGTAATGGAAGCACGCTCATCTTTATTAGTTTGCTTTTACTTCTTTATTTACTCCTTCATGAAAGGGAACACGGCTTCGTTGTTGCATCAAGAAGAGGAATACACCTATTAGTACGATTAATCCCCCGACAATTTGCCATCCAACAAGGCGCTCGTCTAGTAAGAGAATTGCTAGAATCGTAGCTCCAACTGGTTCACCTAAGATGCTCATGGAAATGGTTGTAGCATTCACATAGTTCAATAACCAATTATTTATGACATGAGCAATTGTTGGTACAATGGCAAGTAATAAAAAGATGCCCCATTCGCGGGCTTCGTATCCTGTAAATGAAATTTCAACAATAAGGTTGTAAATCGATAATATAATGGCTGCGAAAGTAAAGACTGTAAAACTATAAATCCAATGCGAGATTTTTTTGACAGTGTTTTGGCCGATTAATAAGTAGCCAACGACAGCTATTACGCTTAAAAAGGAAAGGATATCACCGATAATCGCATCTTTACTTAACCCAAAATCTCCCCAACCAATCATCATAGCTCCGATTATCGCTATTCCCATCGTCATCATTGAAGAGAAAGTTGTTCGTTCTTTAAAGAATAAATAGCCTCCAGCTAATGAAATAATTGGTTGAAGTGCAAGAATAATCGTGGAACTAGCAACAGTTGTTAACTTAAGAGAACCAAACCATAATAAGAAATGAAGCGCCAAAAAGAATCCTGAAAATAATAAGAAGAGCCAATCTTTCTTAGTAATTTTGTAAAATTCTTCTCGTTTAAGCCACACAATAGGTAGCATTAAAAGGCTAGAAAGCCACATGCGATACATGCTTGAAATGGAAGCTGGTGTATTAGACCATTTTACAAAAATGGCAGAAAATGAGATTGCGATAATGGCAATGACTAATGGTATACCTATTGATTTTTGATTTTCCTGCACCTTGTTCATACCTTTCTTCATAAAAATTGATTTTTTTCTAAAAGTACATAAAAAAAGAAGCCGAATAGCCCGACTTGCTGAATGACCTCATATAGATAAATGTTGCTAAGTTATTCTTTATGCTATCATAACAATTTTCTTGTTCATCTAAATTATCATTATAATAT
>NZ_JBALMO010000118.1:24774-25167 GCF_036963345.1 Bacillus sp. JJ722 | reverse complement strand
GCATGAATTTTATTGAGCATTTTGTTCGGCATCTAATTGTGACCATTCATCCATTAACTGTTCCATTTCAGAATTAGCTTCATCAACTATTTTGTTGATTTCCATTACTTTTTCATGATCTTGATAGATTTCTGGTTCGCAAAGCTGTTCATTTTGAACTGTAATGATCGCTTCCAATTCCTCAATTCGTTTTTCGATTTCTTCTAGGCGTCTTTTAATTTGTCTCTGACGTTTTTTCGTTTCTTTATCTACTTGATACGAAACTTTTTCGTCAACTTTCTTCTCATTATTAACAGCAGTAGCTTGTTCTAATGCTTCTAGTTCTTCTTGCTCTTGTTTCTTTTGGACGTAATAGTCATAGTCACCAAGATATTCTTGACTCTCGTCTGCTGA
>NZ_JBALMO010000118.1:5087-24722 GCF_036963345.1 Bacillus sp. JJ722 | reverse complement strand
TCTAAATGGTTGGTAGGCTCGTCTAGTATAAGAAAATTGGCACCTTGCATCATTAATTTTGATAATGCTAGACGCGCTTTTTCTCCACCGCTTAATGTGGATACAGGCTTTAATACATCATCTCCAGAGAATAAGAAATTGCCTAGTACTGTTCGAATATCTTTCTCATTCGTGAGTGGATACTCGTCCCACAATTCATTTAGAACACGTTTATTCGATGTTAAATTTGCTTGTTCCTGATCATAGTATCCAATTACTACGTTAGAGCCAAATGATATAGAACCATGCAGTTTAGATAGTCGCTCGATGATCGTCTTTAACAATGTTGTTTTTCCAACACCATTCGGACCTACTAGGGCAATGCTATCACCTTTCGTTATAGCTATGTTGATATGCTTGGCAATTGGTTGATCATCAAAGCCAATCGATACATCGGACAGTGTTGCAACGATATGACCTGTTTGCTTTTCCATTCTAAAGGTGAATGAAGCAGATTTTTCATCGCCAAGTGGCTTATCCATTACTTGCATACGATCTAATTGTTTTCTACGACTTTGGGCACGCTTCGTAGTGGTTGCTCTTGCAATATTTTTTTGGATAAAATCATTTAATTTAGCAATCTCGTCTTGTTGTTTCTCATATAATTTCATTTCACGTTCATAGTCTTCTGCTTTACGTTCGAGATAATAGCTATAGTTACCATGATATTTCTTAATTGTATGACGAGATAATTCATAAATGATGGATACTACTTTGTCCATAAAGTAGCGGTCATGTGAAACAATTAATACAGCACCTTTATAATTCTGTAAATACTGTTCTAACCATGTTAACGTTTCAATATCTAAATGGTTTGTAGGTTCGTCTAGAATTAAAAGATTTGGTTGAGATAATAGTAGTTTACCAAGTGCCAATCTTGTTCGTTGTCCACCACTTAAGGTAGATACAGGTGTATCATAATCGAATTGTCCGAATTGTAGTCCATGGAGAACAGAACGAATATCAGCTTCGTATTGGTAACCTCCACTTTCTTTAAAACGTATTTGTAGTTCATCATATTCTTTGACGATTTTTTGATATAATTCATCGTTGTTATATGTTTCTGGTAATGTCATTTGCTGTTCGAGATTGCGTAATTGGCTCTCAAGTTGAATTAAAGGCGTAAATACAGTTAACATCTCTTCCCAAATAGAGAGGTCGGAGTCTACTATTGTATTTTGGGCAAGATAACCCATCGTTAGCTCTTTTGGTTTTATGATTTCACCCTCATCATAGGACATTTGTTCAGCAATGATCTTCAAGAGTGTGGATTTCCCGGCTCCGTTACGGCCAACAAGACCGATTCGATCTTTTTTTTGTACTTCAAGCTTTATATCCGAAAGAATTTTTTCAGCTCCAAAGTACTTTGTCAGTTTGTTTACTTGTAAAACAATCATTTAATTTCACCTCAGTTGTCTTAACAGTAGTGTATACGAAATTAGTAGGTTGGAGCAATTATATGTAAATTTCTTTTGTGAAAAAGGATACAAACTTTTACACAAAAATGTAAAAATAGTGTATCATCAGAAGAGTGGGGGATTCTATGAGCGTGTTAACCCATCTTAACGAAGAGGGTAGATACGTATTGATTGATGTCAGCTTTAAGCTAGTATAAAGATACGTAAAGACATGTTTGATCAAATTATCTTTTCACATTGGAAAAGAGGGATGATTTTTTCGGTTGCGAAGGCAGCAGGAATGATGGCTTGTAAAAATACTTCATCTAAGAGTCCGGTGAACCATTTGAATCAGCTTATTATCTCGAAGTAGAACATAGCTACGTACTTCATTGTAGACATACAGTGAAGGGAGAAGATTCGCTAAAGGTAGAACTGGAAGCGCTAACAGCGGTATCGTCTGTTGCTCTGGCCGTTATTTTAAAGCGGTAGATAAAGGTATATTTATTGGGTCTACCATGTTGATAGAAGCAGTAGGTGGATCATCAAGCCCTGATTATTATAGACAAATTGATCAGTATTGTAGCAAAATAAAGTAGGGGGAATAAATTATGCCACAAGACACATTAAAGATTCCGCAAGCAACAGCAAAAAGATTGCCTTTGTATTATCGTTTCTTAAAGAATCTGCATACATCGGGAAAACAAAGAGTATCATCAGCAGAACTAAGTGAAGCAGTAAAAGTTGATTCTGCAACTATTCGTCGGGATTTTTCTTATTTTGGAGCACTTGGTAAAAAGGGATATGGGTATAATGTAAATTATTTATTATCATTTTTTAGAAAAACACTTGATCAAGACGAATTAACAAAGGTTGCCATAATAGGGGTAGGTAATCTTGGAACGGCTTTTCTTCACTATAATTTTTTAAAAAACAATAATACAAAAATTGAAATGGCTTTTGATGTGGATGCGGATAAAGTTGGAACACGAATTGGGGATGTTCCGATTTATCATATGGACGATATGGAAGAACTTTTGAAAAAAGAAAACGTAACAGTAACAATTCTGACGGTACCAGCGCCAGTTGCGCAGCCTATTACGGACCGCCTTGTCAGCGCAGATGTGAAAGGAATATTGAATTTTACACCTGCTCGCTTAAATGTGCCTGTATCTATTCGTGTTCATCATATTGATTTAGCAGTAGAGCTACAATCACTTGTGTACTTCTTAAAGCATTATCCAATTCAAGGTGCATATACGGACGAGCCAATAACTGAATAATAAAAAGGGTGTTCCAGTTAGGACACCCTTTTTCTATTTTTTGGGAATTTACAAAATAATGGGTTGCTGATTACTTTTAAATAGAGTGAGTCTACACCCAGCTCCGAGCACTCAACGCCTAGTGAACTTCACACTTCTTCTACGATAAGTCAACTAAGAAATGCTGAAACGGCCCGTTCAGCCCAGACCAGCATAAGACGAGCCGATAAACGGGCGTTCTTTACATTCCGCTTTTCTTGTTACTTTTTCTTTTGCATTCTTTTTAATCGTATATGAAGCATAATTAATCGAATTCCAGAACCGACATCGATTGTGGCAATGAATACGATTAAGAATGAAAACAAATTCCATCCGTCTTTTGACACATAATTTATAGCTAGTGCTGTGAAAATGGCGCCTAGAGCAATATAAATTATGCCCGATGTTAAAGGTGACTGACGTCTCATAAGAATCCTCCAATAATGCTTTGCAATTGTTCCATATCTTTCAACATATTATCTATATCTTCTCTGAGCATAATTTGTGCGACAACTACTGTAGTATTCATCGCTACGTGAGCAAAAATCGGAACGAGAATACGATTTGTTTTTACATATAAAAAGGCGAATGTGAAGCCCATAGCTGTATACAAAATGATATGTTCAAATTCAAAGTGGGCGAACCCAAAGATAAATGAACTAATTAATGCAGATATGACAAAGTTATATTTCTTATAAAGTGAGCCAAAGATGATCTTTCTGAATACAAGTTCTTCTAGAATTGGACCGACGATTGCAGTAACAATTACAAAAATCGGAATGGTAGCAACAACATCGACTAAGAACGCAGTGTTGTCAGAACCAGCTCCAATACCGAGCATGTTTTCTATCGTAATAGCAAACGATTGAGAAAAGAATGCTAAGAAAACACCCATTATTGCCCACATAATAGAAATGCTGACATTCTCTTGTTCTCGATTTCGCAACAGACTTGATGAAGAGCGAAAATCTTTTCGTAAAACGAATAATGAGATGATTAAAGTTACAATAAAGCTAAAGATTGACCAATAAGCAAAAGAGGCAATTTTAATTTGATCGACTGCTATATTCATTGTTTTTGCTATAAATGCAAAAAGAGGTACGCCTAAAATGCCTGAAAATTGCATTATAAGATAGGCAACAATGACAATTATATATTCTTTTTTCACGCTGGATACTCCTTTTAATGTAGCATGTTTTCATTGTACTTCTTTTTAGTGATGGGTTTCAAACGATTATCGTTTGTTCCTTATAGAATACATATTTTCTTTTTATATAGAAAGGGTGTTATAAAAGGGGTTTGAAAGTAGCATACTGTAGAAAGTTTGGGATTAAAGTAGATTTTTGTTGAAAAAGAGGGGAAATATTTCAAGTGAAATACTTGAAATATATTGAGAATTTATTTATCATATAACTTGTGTTAGCACTCTAAGTTAATGAGTGCTAATAGAGAAAAATTAGGAAATGTAATTGAGGAGGGTGTTTTTCTTGTTAAAACCATTAGGTGATCGCGTAATTATTGAACTAGTTCAATCAGAAGAGAAAACTGCAAGCGGTATCGTATTACCAGATACTGCGAAGGAAAAGCCTCAAGAAGGCAAAATTGTAGCCGTGGGTGCTGGAAATGTACTTGATAACGGTGAGCGTGTAGCTCTAGAGGTTGCTGTTGGCGATCGTATCATCTTCTCAAAATATGCAGGTACTGAAGTGAAATACGAAGGTACAGAATACTTAATTCTACGTGAATCAGACATCTTAGCAGTAATTGGCTAATACTATACTTAAATTTAATAAACGTTAATATTCTAGGGAGGTAATGGAAACATGGCAAAAGACATTAAGTTCAGTGAAGAAGCTCGTCGTTCGATGCTTCGCGGTGTAGATGCTCTTGCAAACGCAGTAAAAGTTACGCTTGGACCAAAAGGACGCAACGTGGTTCTAGAAAAGAAATTCGGTTCACCACTAATTACTAACGATGGTGTAACGATCGCTAAAGAAATCGAACTAGAAGATGCATTCGAAAACATGGGTGCTAAACTAGTTGCTGAAGTAGCTAGCAAAACAAATGATATCGCTGGTGACGGTACAACTACTGCAACAGTTCTTGCTCAAGCGATGATTCGCGAAGGCTTAAAGAACGTTACAGCTGGTGCGAACCCAATGGGTATCCGTAAAGGTATCGAAAAAGCTGTAAAATCTGCTGTAGAAGAGTTACAAAGTATTTCTAAACCAATCGAGAACAAAGAATCAATCGCACAAGTAGCGGCAATCTCAGCAGATGACGAAGAAGTAGGTCAATTAATCGCTGAAGCTATGGAACGCGTTGGTAACGACGGTGTTATTACTATTGAAGAATCTAAAGGCTTCACAACTGAATTAGACGTTGTAGAAGGTATGCAATTCGATCGTGGATATGCATCTCCATACATGGTTACTGATTCAGATAAAATGGAAGCGATTCTTGATAATCCATATATTTTAATCACTGACAAGAAAATCGGTAGCATCCAAGAAATCCTACCAGTTCTTGAACAAGTTGTTCAACAAGGCAAACCATTATTAATGATTGCTGAAGATGTTGAAGGGGAAGCTCTTGCAACTCTAGTTGTGAACAAGCTTCGCGGAACATTCAATGCAGTAGCTGTTAAAGCTCCTGGATTCGGTGACCGTCGTAAAGCAATGCTAGAAGATATCGCTGCATTAACTGGCGGCGAAGTAATCACTGAAGAATTAGGTCGTGACCTTAAATCTGCAGGTTTAGAATCATTAGGACGCGCTGCGAAAGTTGTTGTTACAAAAGAAAACACAACAATCGTTGAAGGTTCTGGAGATAAAACAAATATCGATGCTCGTATCAACCAAATCCGCGTTCAACTTGAAGAAACAACTTCAGAGTTTGATCGTGAAAAACTTCAAGAGCGTCTTGCTAAATTAGCTGGTGGCGTTGCAGTTATCAAAGTTGGTGCTGCTACTGAAACTGAGCTTAAAGAACGCAAACTACGCATTGAAGATGCTCTAAACTCAACTCGTGCAGCAGTTGAAGAAGGTATCGTATCTGGTGGTGGTACTGCACTTCTTAACGTATACAATAAAGTAGCTGAAATCGTTGCTGAAGGTGACGAAGCTACTGGTGTAAACATTGTACTTCGTGCAATGGAAGAGCCTGTACGTCAAATCGCTCACAACGCTGGATTAGAAGGTTCTGTAATCGTAGAACGTCTAAAACGCGAAGAAGTTGGAACTGGCTTCAACGCAGCAAACGGCGAGTG
The DNA here is from genome assembly GCF_036963345.1 of Bacillus sp. JJ722. Lineage (NCBI taxonomy): Bacteria > Bacillati > Bacillota > Bacilli > Caryophanales > Bacillaceae > Bacillus > Bacillus sp. JJ722. The sequence goes on along the minus strand of NZ_JBALMO010000118.1, from coordinate 18,717 downwards.
GGTTAACATGATCGAAGCGGGTATCGTAGACCCAACTAAAGTAACTCGTTACGCACTTCAAAACGCAGCTTCTGTTGCGGCTATGTTCTTAACTACTGAAGCAGTAGTTGCAGACAAGCCACAAGAAGGCGGCGCACCAATGATGCCTGATATGGGCGGCATGGGTGGAATGGGCGGCATGATGTAATAACGTCGTCAATCCCTTGATGTATAAGGACTTTTAAACTTAAATCAATTTTATTTAATTGGTGAGGTTTTTAGAGAGGACCTTCATTAAGTTACTGAACTTAAGTGAAGGCCTCTTTTTTATTGAATAATTGTTCAGGTTAAAGAATCATAAAAGCTAAGCTGTACTAAGCATCGTTTTACAGATTCTCCGAACGAAATAGCCTATGCAGCATAAAATAAAAAGTCGATATTGTGAATAGGTTAGTGCGTTGATAGAACTAACCAAAAAATAAGCTGGAGAGTCCGAGAATCTATTCAGATTCTCGGACTCTCGAGCTTATTTGATTCACTCATCAGCTTTTTTTATACCCGGGCTATCTTTTCGTTAAGTGATATCGTGATATCGTGATATCATTTGAAGGTAACGATAAACACTTGATTCCGACATTCTCATTATATCAGCAACTTCATTTATTGTACCTTTAATATCAAATACCCCATGTTCTTTTAATTTGGAAATAGCAAGTTTCTTTTGATCAGGTGATAATTGAGCACTAGATTCTAATATATCTTTATCTATTACTGTATAAATGATATTACGGACATTATCGTAAAGTTTTTCAACAGGTTGTTCTTTTTCGGTTTTCATTTCGATATGTTCTATATCTAAACTTAGATTGGCTAACTTTAATACATCTTTTGCAACTTTCCGATAGACGTCTGCATCAAAATTTATACATAAAAGACCTTGTAATTGGCCTTCACGATCTTTTATAAATAAAGTTGATGAACGAAATTTTTTACCCCGTGGTCCTTCTCCGACATAATCTGCAACATAATCCTTATTTAAATATACCTTTTCGTTGATTAACTTTTGTGCATAATTAGTTAATGGGGCATTTAAAGATCTACCGCTTAAGTCTCCATTGACTATGTGACCGATATGAGAACCTCCATTAGGATTTAAAACATGTAATACAAATTCATAATTAGGTCCCATAACTTCCCCAAGATAATTCATAATATTTTGATAGTGCTGAAATAGTTCATTATCCAATTAAGAATTCCTCCTTCTATGAAACACTTTCTTTTTAAAGGATCATTGCCTGTTCTTTAGAATTTTTGACCAATTAAACGGATTAGGCATTTTCAGGATAATTGGTAAAAGGGATCAAATAGTTTTCAAATTAATTCAGGGATAGGAAAAATTGTTCATCTCTTATTTGCTCTAGTATAGTTATCACTTAAATTATAACAAACTATTGGAACATTCCAAGGTTAAATAATAATTTTTTATTATGTTGACATATTTTTATTAGGTGTGATATATTTTGCATGCGGTAATAAAAAATAATTGTTGTAATAAATTATTCCTAAATGAGTTAATGGCGGTTTATGTTAAATCATTGTTATTCTGATTGTTTCATAAGGTGTTCAATCAGTAATAAAAAATCATTAGGTAGCCCATTTTTATCACTAGAATTGGAAACGTTTTCGTTACGAGGTCTATTATTCTTTTAATAGAAATGACTCCATTAAGCTCAATGGCATTAACAGTGCTGATTGGATTGACAGAGGTACCAATGGAAATTGATGCTGCATTAGGTTGTTTTGGAAGCTCTATATGTAATTGCAGAAAATAAAAGCTGGAACATATTTTGAATTGGTCATTCTAGTAACTTAGATTCAGCTGCAATTAGAAAATAATAAATTATGGGGGTACTTATATGAATATGAATGTAGTGCCTATTAAAGAAAAAAGGGTTGTTAAATACAAAAGTTGTTTTGATGTGATTGGGCCGATAATGGTAGGTCCTTCAAGTTCACATACTGCAGGTGCTTTAGCTATTGGTACAGTTGCTAATAAATTATTTCAAGGTCTTCCAAAAAAAGTCGTAGTAAGGTATTATGAATCATTTGCTGAAACCCATAAAGGGCACGGAACTGATTTTGCAATTATTGCTGGGATATTAGGATTTGCTGCCGATGACAGCAAAGTACCAGGTGCTATTAAAATAGCAGAATCTAAAGGAATTGACATTACCTTTATTGAAAAAGCAGGTGATAGTCCTGCTGGTCACCCCAATACGGCAGATGTTTATTTGGAGGATGAAAGTCGAAGTATTAGAACGATGGGTATTTCGGTCGGCGGCGGATTAATCGAAATTAAACATGTTGAAATTGATGGTTTTAGCTTAAATCTGCAGGGGACATTGCCAGTTATTATCGCGATTTCCGAAAGAACTGACCTTGACTTTGTCTTACGCAGGATCTTTAAACAATATAATGTGGAAATTAACAACTTTAATAGTTTAGAAGAAAATGGAAAATATTTATATGCATTTGCTTTGGATTCGCTATTGCCTGGTGATGTTCAGAAGGAATTGGGAAGTTTAAGCAGCATAGCTAATATCATTATTCTTTAGTTACATTATGGGGGGAAAAATATGTATACGACCATAAAAGAAATTGTAGATGCAGCTAATAAAAGACAAAAGCCAATTTATGAATTAGCAATCGAACAGGAAATCGAGCAAACTAAAACTTCTTATGAAGAAGTTTGGAGTAAAATGGAAAAAAACTTAGCGACTATGGAAAATTCCATAAATAAAAGTATTGAGGGCGACGGGGTATTTTCTCCGACCGGTTTAACCGGAGGCGATGCTGTTAAAATAAAAAAATATCGAGAAAGTGGAAAAACTCTTTCTGGAGATTTGATGGTGCTCGGGGTCCAAAGTGCTATCGGTGTTAATGAAGTAAATGCTTCGTTAGGAGTTATTTGTGCAACTCCAACAGCAGGCGCGAGTGGAACGATCCCTGGAGTACTATTTAGTATTAAAGATACGTTGCAGTTAAGTCACGAAGATATGGTCCATTTTCTGTTCACTTCAGCTTTATTTGGAATGATAGTCGCAAATAACGCTTGTATTGCCGGAGCATTCGGAGGATGTCAAGCTGAAGTAGGTAGTGCCTCGGCAATGGCGGCGGCTGCAGCAGTAGAAGCTGGGGGAGGAACACCACAGCAATCTTCTGAAGCTTTCTCAACTGCATTACAAAATTTACTCGGTTTAGTTTGTGATCCGGTCGCTGGTTTGGTAGAAATTCCTTGTGTAAAGAGAAACGCCATCGGAACGGCAAATGCTTTAGTAGCAGCGGACATCGCATTAGCCGACGTAACGAATGTCATCAATGCTGATGAAGTTATTGAAGCGATGTATAGAGTTGGAAGACAGATGCCCCGCGAATTAAGAGAGACAGGTTTAGGCGGAATAGCAGCCACACCTACAGGGATTGCTATTAAAAGTAAAATTTTTGGAGAGAAACAATTACAGCGATAAACAGTTATTGGAAAATTTGTGAAATTATTCACAAATTTTCCGTTGTTCTCCCAAGGATTTATGGTCGGTATATTGAGAGCCATTGCCACTAAAATATACTACTATCAATTTAAATTGTTTTGTAAACGCCAACAAATCCATCATGTTGGCGACTAGCGAATTTTTCAATTTTGATCAACTTAGAAGAAGGACACACGATGTGGCGCGCCTTGTAAGCAATTCATTTTTCAAGAATGGTCTATATTCCTAAGCCTTAAAAAGAGACGTAAGAGATACAAGGAGGAATTATTATTATGAATGGGAATACTGCTAAAAAATTAGAATTTCAAGCTGAAAATACTGCAGTAAAAAATGAGCAATATCCAGACCCGAAAAAGTGGCATAAACAAGATACCACCTGGGCATTGAGCCTTTTTGGAACAGCAATTGGAGCAGGAGTACTTTTTTTACCTATTAATGCAGGTTCAGGAGGTTTATTATCATTACTCTTAATTACCATACTTGCATTTCCTGTCATGTACTTTTCACATAGGGCGCTTGCTAAAATGATATACGCTTCCAATTCTGCTGATGAGGGGATTACAGGTACGATACGAGAGTATTTCGGAAATAAGGCAAGTATCATTTTTAACATAGTATATTTCAGCTCGATTTATATTATCGTGCTGATGTATTCGATTTCACTTACAAATACTACAAGTAGTTTTATGGTGCATCAATTGGGGATGGAAGAGCCTTCAAGGGCCATTTTATCGCTTGTATTAGTACTCGGTCTTATAGCTATACTGAATTTTGGTCAAGATATCACTGTAAAGGTAATGAGCATGCTAGTATATCCTTTCATAGCTTCTCTGCTTTTTATCGCAATATCTTTGATTCCACAGTGGAATACGTCAATGCTTAGTTTTTCAAGTGTTTCTACTGCTTCAACAGGAACAGGATTTTTTGGAACGATATTGATGATACTGCCAATCATCGTATTCTCGTTTAATCATTCTCCTATGATTTCGTCATTTGTTATGAAACAGAGAGAAACCTATGGAATAGAAGCTACTGACGCCAAATGTGCTCAAATACAAAAAGTTTGTTATATCATGACATTCGTTGTTGTTATGTTCTTTGTTTGGAGCAGTGTCTTAAGTTTGACTCCAAATGATCTTATAATAGTAAAAGAACAGAACTTGTCAATCCTATCATATCTTGCTAATGAGCTTAATTCGCCTCTAATCGCTATTGCAGCTCCTATCATTGCTTTTGTAGCTATCACAAAGTCGTTCCTTGGCCATTATATAGGAGCGCATGAGGTAATGCGTGACCTGATTATGAAGTTCGGTAAAACACGTGGTAAAGATCTAGGAGAAAAGACAGTTAATACGATGATTCTTATTTTTGTTGTATTAACATGCTGGTATGCTGCTTATGAAAATCCAAGTGTTCTTGGACTAATTGAGTCTCTTAGCGGTCCGTTAGTTGCTGCTATCTTATGTGTATTACCAATGTACGCGATTTATAAAGTACCAGTACTAGCTAAATACAAAGGACAAATGAGCAATATCTTTGTCATTGTTGTAGGCGTGCTTACTGTCCTAGCAAGTATTAATTCATTATTCTAATTCACTATTGTTACACACTCTCATCTTACGGGCGGCATGATGTAATACAGGTGTGAAAACCTTTTTATATCAATGTTTTAAGTCTTTACACCTAATATGGTATCCGTAAAAGTGACCGATATTAGTCAATAGGATTTTTAAAGAGGTCTTTCATTAAGTTACTAATCTTAATGGAAGCCTCTTTTTTAATGTTCTTTGTCATGTGAGCGTATATGTCCATAGTTGTTTTTATATCTGAATGACCTAATCGTTCTTGTATTTCTTTTACAGGCACAGTAGTAGATACAGAGAATGGTTAGGAGAAAATAAAAGGATGAGGGTAAACATGTTTGGTTTATATAATTTACCTTTATCATTAAACGGTTTCAGTTTAGACGATGTTAAGTTAATTAAAGTAAAAGAACACCAGCCAAAAAAGGTGTAAAGATAACCATTATAATAGCATCTCATTTACGAGGTACTTTTTATTGTGCCCAAAAGGATGTGATTAGGGTTATTTAAAAAGAAAGAAAATAGTCATTACTCAGCCCATAAGCAACCTGATAAATAAAATAAAGATAGTTGCGTTTCCCACAATCCAAGTCCTTTTGAATGTTTATCAAATATTAGTGGTATGGTAGGTTGATAAGTAGCAGTTGCTGAATCAACCTACAAAGATACTAAGTAAAATGCCTGAACATGAGAAAGGAAAGCTGATGATAAAGTATAACGACAAAAAGTCCTACAGATGTCATAAAATTGAGTTTTTTAGGACTTTTTGTCGTTTACTTATATTTAGAATTTACATTATTATAAAACTATGGGGATTTTTAGTAATAAATTATAAGGGGAGAACGATTATGAAAAAAATTATGTTGTTAATATTAACGACACTTCTTGTAGTAGGAGTTGCTGCTTGTGGTAGTGACAAGACATCTTCTTCATCTAATTCAAAAGTTGATAAGGTATTGGCTGAAGTAGTGAAGGCAAATAAGGATGTTAAAAGTCTTACACAAGATGCGAAAATTAAAACAGAAATGACGATGACTCAAGGTGAACAGGAGCAGGTTCAAAAAATGGATATGACAACGAAAATGGATATAATTAATGATCCTTTCGCGGCATATCAAGAGCTACAAATGACAATTCCGGAACAAGGAGAGCAAACCATTAAGCAGTATATAACGCAAGAAGGTATCTACTCTAATATTAATGGTCAGTGGGTTGCAGTTCCCGAAGAAGTAAATGAGCAGTTAAAGGCGAGTTTAAAGGAATCAGCTAATATTGAAAGTCAAATGGAGCAGTTTAATGCATTATCGAAATATTTGAAGCTGAAGGAAGAGAAGGATCAATATATTCTTACTGCAGATATTCCTGGCGATAAAATGAAAGAAATGGCTCAATCCGTTTTAAAACAGGCTTCAAGTGGAAATGCTGAAACGCTAGCAGTTATGGAGCAACTAGATATTAAAAGTATGAATGTGGAATATCAAATTGATAAAAAGACATACCAGCTTTCAGGTGTCATAATAGCTATGGCGATGGGTGTGGAAGAAGATGGACAAAAGGTTGAAATGAAGTTGAATATGGATAGTAAGTTCTCGAACATAAACGGCGTGAAGGAAATAGTTGTTCCTCAAGAAGCTTTAAATAGTAGTAAGTAATGTATAAAGAAGCGAGCGGAAAGGGATTGAGATCCTCTTTTCTGCTCGCTTCTTCCATTTTGACTTCCGATAAAAGTCTGTTTTAAAATTATTGACCAGGCTGTAATATATTCGTTGCTCCTAGTTGATTACCGTCGGGATCTTTGAAGCTAAATCCACCGAATCCATGGTTGGGATCAATATTTAAAGTACCAACTTCAATATTATTATCTTTGAGCCACCCGTGAAAGTCGACTAATGAGGGAGTGTAAAAATCTATTACGCTATGCACAATCTCGGTATTTGTATTTCTAAACGATAAACTATGTTGTTCCTCCGTTTCGACTAAGTAGATAGTAGGTACTCCTTTTGATTCGAAGATTAACATAGCGCTTTTGTTATCTTTGAAATGAACTTTCAAGCCAAAGATATCGGTGTACCAATCAACAGATCTTTGAATAGTAGTTACCGGTATTTCTAAGGTTGCAATATGTGGTGTAAATTTACTCATTATTGAACCTCCTAAAATTTTTGGGGATATTATCAATATAAAATATTGGCTAAAAGTTAGAAAAAGTCCTTTTAAAATTCTACATTGATCAACTTTTAAATTTATGTTTTCTTAATGAAAAATCCCTTCAGAATGAAGAGATTAACTTTTCTTATCTTTTTCTAGTAATTCGATAACTTTATCAAGTTTTTCTTCCACTGATTTAGAGTTGTTGGATTTTTCTTTTGGGAAAATACAATTTTAATGACAAGAAAAACTCCATAGAGCATTGCTAATAAAATTAGGAAACATATTATTTGGACAATCATATCACCATAATTAAAGTTCATATAATTCTCCTGTTTTGGATTATTATCCCATTGGTAGTGAGTTAAATGAATTTAAGAAACAATGACTAAAGCATAGGCTACTTTCCTTCATGGAAAGTAGCCTATTTTGCATTTTAAATTTTTAAGAGGTTAACACCTCAATCTTCAATTACAAGTACATCAATATTTGTGTCACTTGATAATCGAGTTTTGCAATTCTTCAATATTCATATCAACACTCTAATTTATGGATGTTTCTATTGCTCAAATAAGCTAAAATGTTAAAGCTGGCTGTGTTGTAAGATGTTAAAAACTCCCCAAAAGCTGCTTTTGGGGAGTTTTTTGTATTCATCATTTCAATCCATACTGTGATTTATTAATCAACTTATTCCCTTGGAACATAAGTACAGCGTTAGCTCCTATATCGCCTTTGCCTTGGTAGCTATACACGATAGTATGAAGGCTTGTACCTTGTTCACCAGTTTCAGATGTGATTTCGCCTTCGCCACCTACGATTTTTGTAACTTCTTCTAAAGTCATACCTGTTTGGATTTGTTGAAATTTAGCTAATTCAATTTCTATGCCAGAGTCTTCGCCTAATCCAAATTGAGCTTTATTAATAAGCTTATTGTTTTGGAACATCATTGTAGAGTTAGATAGGAAGCCATCTGTTTCAAATGAATACATTTGTGTGAAATATGGTGTTCCTTTTTCACCTGTTTCTGAAAGTAATTCTCCTTCACTGCCTACGATAGCAACGACTTCTTCATAGCTCATGCCATCTTTAATTTGAACAAATTTTTCTTCCGTAAGTGTATTTTCCTTCGCAGCAGGTTTGCTTGAAGAGTTTTTTTGCTCTTTTGGAGCAGTTGTTGAAGTATTATCTTCACTGCCAGTAGCTACGGCAATAATTACGATTATAACAATAAATCCAATAAAACCTAGGCAGCCCATTTTTAATATTTTCTTCATTGTCTTATCCCCCAATAAGTTTTTATTTGTATTTCTATTACACTTTAACCATAGCAAATAGGTATGACATATTTTTGTATAGCTTGGAAAAAGCACTCTGAGAGCATAGAAAAGTGGAATCAAAAAACGCCAGCACCCAAATCACTTATCAAAGGGTTACTGACGTTCTTATTAAACTCTTATTTTATTCTTCAACATGAAAATATACTTTCTCTATTCCATTGAAAGGAACTTGAGAGTTTCCTAGTTTTACTTTTGATAGGATTACTAGTGTATGGTCATGGTGATTATAGAACATTTTATTTACAGTTCCATAAGTTTGAATTTGATCGATTGGCTCCATTGTTGTGTAATCATATGTTTGGATTATGTTTTTGTTGTTAGCGGTATATAGTTCATCGTAGTCTGTATCAAATGCAATAGAACTATATGGACGGTCTAATTTGCTGAAAAATGTCATATCTGAGCCTGATGTCACCGCAGAACGGAATATATGACCTGTGCTATTGAATAAATATTTACCATCTGGAGAAATGGTTAAATCTTTGCCTAAAGCATAATCGCCATGGTAAGGTGAACGCTGTTCTGGGCTTAAAACACCATTCGTTATAGCATAGGAATTCATTGTTCTTGGTGAGAGCCTTGTTGTAATAGCATACAATCTATTTTCAGAAGGATGCAATTTAATTAGCGTTTCCTCGTATATTCTTTGAGAGCTTAAGCGTTTGGTTGATTTACTATCGAAACTTTCTATTCTCGTATGTTGACCTGAACCACCTGAAATATATACGATACCTTGGTTATCGGCTTCAATATCGTATGGATCTAGGTCGATATGAACGAGTTTTTCTTGTTGCATCGTTGTTGCATTGATAACTGCAAAGGCACCTTGTTGATTTTCATCATACCAACCAGAGCTGTGTTTACCTTTTAGTTGAGTAACATATAGTTTATTATTTGCGTAAGCAATTCGCTCTGCAGGTAGGTTTAACTCAACTGAATGGCTTTCGTAAGTGTCGTAGTCGAGTGCGATAACTTCATTTGTACTACTATCTAAGAAATACATGATTGGCTCTGTCGGATGCATAGCATAATCAATGATATCACCTTCGAAAACAGTCTCTAATGTAGTATCGGCAACTTCTGTATTAGGTGGTAGAAAACTTGGATTAATAATTCGGGCCATGAATGCTGAGAATTGAGCACGATTAATTGTTAGTGAAGGCTTAAAAGTGCCATCAGGATAGCCGATTGTAATGTTGTTAGCGGCTAAAGATGAAATGTACCAGTAAGCTTTAGAAGACATTGGCACATCTTTAAATCCTTTTGGATAGATCCCCCCGAGCTCATAAGCTCGTACAAGAATGATAGCCATTTCAGCACGAGTTAAATTACCTCTAGGATCAAATATATTGTTACCTTTACCGTTAATAATACCAAGCTCAACAGCTGCGGCTACATCTTCATAGCCACGATCGCCAGGCTTAATATCTTTAAAGTTCGGGTTTGGTACTTGATTCAATTCAGGTTTCAATTCTCGCATAATCATTTGAACAGCCTGAACACGTTGGATCGGTACATTAGGGCGAAAAGTGCCATCGGGAAATCCCTTTATAATTCCTTTGCTTGTTAAATATTGAATTTCTTTTTGGAAGCTAGTAACATCCTTAAATGAATTCGTCGTTGCTGCTTGGCTCGATTGCGGCCATACCATGATGAGTGCTAGTAATAAAACTAGGCATTTACTAATAATTTTGTACACTTATAACTTCCTTTCAATAGTTGGTAGACTCGTATTATATATTATTTATAATATTAATTCCTTTATGAAGATTTGATTTTTATGGATTCAGGCAAGGTAAATAAAGGAAGAAGTCGCCTCGTATAAGTTAGGCGACTTTTTTGGTTTTAAGCATGAGATTTCCTCTTTCTTTCCTCCTTATATTTTCGGAAGCTTTCTTTACTTACGCGAAAGTTTTCTTCACATCTAAGACATTTCATTCTTACACCATCTTTGAGCAAGTCGATTACGCCTATGATTAAGAGAGCTATGGAAATAATCCATCCTACCATTGGAATCCATACAGTAGCAAAAGCTAATGCAAACATGACAAGCGGAAAATTCGGTAGTTTTTTAACTTCATGACTATGGCATTTTGGACAGATAATTGTTTTTTGAGTTTTCATTTTCATCCCCTCATTTCGATATTTGCTATAATTTTTCCCGTACGTAAAAGAAATGAATCATTAGTAATGAATTTTTCCCCTATAAATAAAATGTAAACATGAATAACTTAGGTGCTACCCATTCTTTGTAATTAAGGTAATAAAATGTTTAGTGACGAAGTAAAGTGTGGTAAAGGGTAAGTGGTATTTTGGGTTGATTGAATAATTTTTCACCTACCTTAACTGCTAATAGTATGATATTTTGCTTATATAATAATTTATTATTTTGAGAACAATGATTGTGATGTTTTCATACAATTGAAGTATGGGTGAGAAAGGACATAAGAATGGAAAATCAAAAAAATAAAAACATAAGTAATATAGTTAGAATGATTTGGTGGGCCGTCTTTATCATGATCACGGCATGGAGCGTATATATGTTGTTTGATGGTAGAGGAACGAAAGCTTTCATGGGTTTTTTAACAATAGTCAGCTTAATTGCAATCGGTATTTGGCAGAGAAAATCACGTTATGCATTTCCTGATTTCTTTGCTGGAATGACATATGCGTTTATATTTATCGCTGTAGGATTAGGAACATTTGGTGGATTTTATAGCATTCCACATTTTGATGATTTCCTTCATTTAACTTCAGGTATATGGATTGGTTATGGAGCATGGATCATTATGGGGCTATTAGTAGAAAAAACGATTGTTAATCAGCTTCCTACATTCTTTATTGGCTTGTATATCATCTTATTTGCGCTAGCGATCGCAGGAGCATGGGAACTTCTTGAATTTGCTGGTGATAAACTGTTTCATTTCACAGCACAAGGTCGAGACCCAGATGATACGATGTTTGATATGATTGATGGATTAATCGGAGGTATCATTGCATCTGCTTTTGTTTTAAGAAGTCATAGCAACAAATGAAACTAAAGGGGTATTGTCCATTGTGGGCGGTACTCTTTTTTGTATTTAACATTTATATAGAATAGCTAATAGAGCATGATGGAAGCAAGCGTCGCTTATTATATGAATATATTAAAGTGTGTAAGTTTTCATTTTTGATTCTTTGTGAAGAGCAAGCTTATTTTAAGTAAGCTTGTTCTTGCCGATTTAACATCAATAAAATGATTATCTGAAAATTATGATTTTGTTCATTTGTAATGTTTTTTCGAGGGAAAATAAATGTATAATAAAAAAATTGAAAAAACAGGTAAATAGAATTAGATAATTTTATATTATTTGGATTTTTATTCCTGAATCCCTTGGTTTTTTTAAGTTTTTCACAGATTTTTTTCCTAGTTAGGTTTCCATTTTGATGTTCACTATGAAATGTTTGAATGAAAAATCATACTTCATACTCATATGATTTTTATTGTGAATTTGACGGATATTTCATTCAATGATAAAAAATAAAGGAAATATTATACATAATTGGTTAGTCCAACTGTTTTGAAGTGTTTATTTAGAATGAAGGATGGGATGAGCATGAAGAGATTGAAAACACTAGGGATGGCCTTAGCGGCAGTGCTAGTATTAGCAGCATGTGGTAATGATGAAAAAGCATCAACGGATGAGAAGAAACCTAAGGAAGAAGAAACAACAAAAACAAGTGAAGAGCCAAAAGCAAATGAAGAATCAAAGGCTTCAACTGAAGATGCTTCTGAAACGAAGCCAACAAATGAATTGTTAAATCCGAATATAGAGAAAGAAACGGATGGCAAGGTGGAAGTGCTTTATACAAATAATGATCCTAAATTTGTAAAGGATTTCGATGGCTTTAAAGTATCAGTTGATGCATATCAGATGGTTAAGGTAACTGATATGGATCAAGGGGTAGCTATTAAATTTGATGACCAAACAGAGGGATATGTATTAACATCTAAAGTAACAATTACAAACGGTACTAATGAAGCGAAATATTATAATAATTCTCATAATATTAGAATGAGAGATCAATACGATTATATTTCTAGCAATATGAGAGATTTTATAGCTGAAGAGGATATAATAGCTTCTAAGAAAGAAACTGAAACATCTAAATTTGCTGCTAACGAGACAGTAACGGGTCTAATGACTTTTAAGTTCACGAACGAAGAGTTTGCAATTTTACAAACTGTTAAGCCGAAATATGTTATTGAAGGTGGTCTAGCAAACAATTCTTCATTTGAAGGAAGCAATAACGAAGAAGGTATTTTTGATTTTGTTTATAGTGAAGAACAGGGTCAAACGGTGGCTTCTAACTCTCAATTTTATCAAGATGAATTAACAACTGGGAACTTAGCTGATAAAAAAATGATCTTTGAGAAATCAGGGATTAATGATACAAAGCCATTAGGAGAAGCGGAAATTACACTTGATGGTGTACAGTATACCGAAATTATTCCTACAGAAGCGAATAAAGATATATTTAGAAACTTTGGCGACAGTGGAATTGTTGCTTTAACGATGAAATTGAATATTAATAATAAGTCAACGACGCCACTTGATGTATCAAGCCTTATTTCAATGTTAACTGTGGATGATAATCGTGCAAAATACATGTCAGAAGGTATGGTAGAACCGGATACTAAAGAGATCGCACCTGGTGAAACAGGTGAAAAATATCATGTGTTCCTAATGAGAAAAGACGAATTTGGTTTATATAAAAAATTCGAGTTAGAATTTGGTCCTTTAGTTGGTCCAGATGGAAAGTCTTTATTCAAAAGTAAAAAAGTACAATTCAACGTACCAAGATAAGAGTGAACTTGCAAAAATATAGTGTAGGTTATTGCTCGTTATAGAATTTGAAACGAATTATATAAAGTCTGACTTCTACATACTTTGAGGTGTGAAGAAGCCAGGCTTCTTTTTTGTTCAAAGACAAGAAAGTATATAATTATGCGTGGTGTCTAGCTCCAGCGCTCAGCTCCTAGTGGACTTCGCCA
>NZ_JBALMO010000118.1:2245-4976 GCF_036963345.1 Bacillus sp. JJ722 | reverse complement strand
TACGGAGCAAAGCGGGCGCTTGCGCTTTTCTTATGTTCAAGAGCCAATTTTGATATAACTAATAATCGATGGAGGAAGAACGAAAACCTCTATTAATCAAAGTTTTACATTATTGTTGTATAATAGTTATACAAAAATTTAATTCATAAAGGGGTAGCTCTAATGTTTGAATTATTGCCTTTGATGTTAGAGAGAGTGGGATTGTTAGTTATTCTTGCATTTCTATTATCGCGGCTAAAATCGTTTCGACAGATGATTCATAATGAGCATGGGAAGAAAGAAAAGGTCATTTTAATTTTGATTTTTGGTATTTTTGGTGTGATTAGTAATTATACCGGTATTCAAATAGAGGAAGGTCTCGTTAATTCGCATTTATGGCAAATGAATGTGGAACTTGAAGGCGCTTTAGCGAATACGAGAATAATGGGTGTAGCTATTGGCGGATTGCTCGGAGGACCGATTGTAGGGATTGGCGTTGGATTAATTGCTGGTATACATCGTCTTACGCTTGGAGGATTTACGGCGGTAGCATGTGGAGTATCTACTATAATAGCTGGTGCTGTGACAGGCATATTGGGTAAGAAATTTGATATAAAGAATAATATTTCTTATAGAAACGCTGTTATTATTGGAATTGTTATGGAAATATTTCAGATGGGTTTCATCCTTTTGATTGCTAAGCCTTTTTCGGCTGCGTTACATTTAGTAGAAATAATCGCTATTCCAATGGTTGTGATGAACGGATTTGGAACATTGATGTTTATGATTATTATTAAATCCATGGTGTCAGAAGAAGAGCGTACACAAGCACTTCAAACTCATAAAGCACTTCATATTGCACAACTAACCTTACCGCATTTTCGCAAAGGCTTGAATGAACAATCTTGTCAAAAGGTAGCTGAAATTATTTTTGAGGCCACGAAGGCTGATGCCATTTCGATAACGAATAATGAGAAGGTACTAGCTCATATTGGTGTCGGAGGAGACCATCATAGTCAAAAACAGAATATTTTGACCAAGTTGACAAAGAAGGTATTAGAGCAAGGGCAAATTATAATGGCAAAAGACCGAACCGAAATCGGATGCAATCATGCTAATTGTCCTTTGCAAGCTGCGATCGTATTACCGTTAAATGCTCATCATCAAACGGTTGGTTCATTGAAAATGTATTTCACAAATTCTGCTCGTTTAACGTCGGTCGAACAAGAATTAGCAGAGGGATTGAGTAAACTATTTTCAACACAATTAGAGTTAGCGGAAGCAGAGTCGCAACGTAAGCTATTGAAAGATGCGGAGATTAAAGCTCTTCATGCGCAAGTTCATCCTCATTTCTTATTTAATAGCTTAAACACGATATCAACTCTTGTAAGAAAAGATGCTGATAAAGCTCGTAGTCTATTAATTCAATTAAGCACATTTTTCAGGAGTAATATACATGGAGCAAGACAAATGCTTGTTCCGCTATCGAAAGAATTAGAGCATGTAGAAGC
The DNA here is from genome assembly GCF_036963345.1 of Bacillus sp. JJ722. NCBI lineage: Bacteria > Bacillati > Bacillota > Bacilli > Caryophanales > Bacillaceae > Bacillus > Bacillus sp. JJ722. The sequence goes on along the minus strand of NZ_JBALMO010000118.1, from coordinate 3,486 downwards.
ATATTTATCGATAGAGCAAGCTAGATTCCCAGATAAATATCATATTTGTATGGATATTGATCCGGTTTTGAAAGAAGTGCTAATTCCTCCATTTACGTTACAGCCGTTAGTAGAAAATGCAATTCATCATGCGTTTGTTAAGACGAAGAAAGGTAATGTGAATGTGCGTGTTTATTTAGAAAATGAACAAATGGTAATTATAACAGAGGATAATGGAATTGGAATCTCAGAAGACCAAGTAGGGAATTTAGGCAATACAACTGTACGTTCTCCAAAAGGAACGGGAACAGCATTAAGAAATATTAAGCAACGAATTGAAGAGATCTATGGAGACGAAGCATCGTTTGAAGTGTTAAGTCAAATCGGTAAAGGAACGAGAATCTTAATTCGATTGCCGTTAAAACAGAGTAAATGGAGTGAAGATGATGTTGAGAGCCTTTATAGTGGATGATGAGCCGCTAGCTAGAGATGAACTCACATATTTATTAAATAGATGTAAGGCCATTGAAATTGTAGGAGAAGCAGACAATGTGACAGATGCAATAGAGCAATTACCTTATATGGATGCGGATGTCATTTTTCTCGATATACAACTTGCTGAAGAAAGCGGTTTAGATTTAGCGGAGCGTCTTCAAAGTATGGTGGATCGACCGGAAATAGTGTTTGCAACAGCTTATGATGAATATGCGCTGAAGGCTTTCGAGTTGAGTGCATTTGACTATATTTTAAAGCCATTCGATGAAAATCGAGTTCATCAAACGATCTTGAAGTTGAAGAAAACAATTGAGAGTAAGCGAGGATACGGCATCACGGAAGAGGGAAAGAAAGAAGGACACTCCATTGAGAAATTAGCGGTGAATTTAGAGGATCGGATTGCGTTAGTTAATGTGAAAGATATTCTATACTTATCATCTGAAGAAGGAAAAACAATCATTGCTACAAGTACGATGAAATATGAAACAACAGAATCGCTAGTAGCATTTGAACGCAAACTAATGTACACATCATTGTTTAGAGTTCACAGAGGTTTTCTAGTAAATTTAGATCAAGTAAAGGAATTACAGCCGTGGTTTCATTCTACTTATAATCTCATTATGCAAGATGGCGCTTCAGTACCGGTTAGTAGAACGTACACGAAGGAGTTAAAAAAACGAATAGGGTTATAGTTTTGTTATTGTTTATGAAATTATATAAATTATTCGTTGTTGATTACTTTAAATAAAGTGATTCTACGTCCAGCT
>NZ_JBALMO010000118.1:0-2205 GCF_036963345.1 Bacillus sp. JJ722 | reverse complement strand
TATCAGCTCTTCGTGTTTCCTTTATCTCGTGCGAAGTGCGTAAGTCTCATACGGCGCTGAACGGGCGCTCTGCGCTTTTGTTGATTAAATCGTCTTTCGTACATCATTATGTAATAGATAGACGATTTTTTTCTATTTTATACTATGTTATGTAATTCATGTAAAGAGTTTGCATTTCAACATAATAATAGTGCTTTTCACGGTCTATTTTTGACGTTTTAAATTGAAATCCCTGTTTTAGTAATGAAGTGTAATATGATTTTGCTATCGAAATGATCTTATTTATCGATTAAATAAAGGGGTTGAATAAAATGAATGCGGTTACTATTGTTATTGCATCTGCGTGTATATTGATGATTGCATATCGATTGTATGGAACATTTATGGCAGCAAAGGTTTTGAAATTAGATGATTCTATACCAACGCCTGCACATGAATTAAATGATGGTAAGGATTATATACCAACGAATAAATGGGTAACATTCGGACATCACTTCGCGGCAATCGCTGCAGCAGGTCCACTTGTAGGTCCGATTCTTGCGGCACAGTTTGGTTATTTACCAGGATTAATCTGGTTATTGATTGGAGCAGTAATTGGGGGAGCTGTTCATGATGCAGTTGTTCTTTACGCTTCAATGAGAATGAAAGGAAAATCTTTATCAGAAGTTGCGAAAGAAGAGCTTGGTCCAGTTGCAGGGTTCTGTACAGGACTTGCCATGTTATTCATTATTACGATTACAATGGCTGGACTTTCAATGGTTGTTCTACACGCACTAGAAAGAAATCCTTGGGGAACATTTGCGGTAGGAATCACTATTCCGATTGCTATGGGAGTAGGGATTGCTTATAAAAAGACAGGAAATCTAAAGTTAACAACGACAATTGGATTTATTCTACTAATGGTCGGTGTATTCCTTGGGCCTAAAATTCAAGGTACTTGGCTTGGCGATTTATTAACACTTGATTCTTCAACATTAGCTATTATTCTACCAATTTATGCTTTTTTTGCTGCAGCTTTACCAGTTTGGTTGTTGCTAGCACCACGTGATTATTTAAGTAGTTTTATGAAGATTGGTGTATTTATTGCACTTATTATTGGCGTTTTCTTTGTAAATCCAGTCATTCAAATGCCAGGATTTACAGAATTCATTCATGGTGGCGGCCCTGTAAATCCAGGACCTGTATGGCCATTCGTTTCTATCACAATTGCCTGTGGAGCTATCTCGGGATTCCATGCATTCGTAGGCTCGGGTACAACGCCTAAAATGTTAGATCGTTGGAGTGATATTAAACCAGTTGGTTTTGGTGGGATGCTTGTAGAGTGTCTTGTTGGTATTATGGCATTGATTGCCGCTACGGCTCTTCACCCATCAGATTATTTTGCAATCAACTCTTCACCAGAAGTATTCAAAACGTTAGGAATGACTGTTGAGCATTTACCAGCTCTTAGCGAAGAGATTGGTATGGATCTAGAAGGTCGAACAGGTGGAGCGGTTACACTTGCTGTAGGTATGACGTATATCTTTACAGAGATATCTTGGTTTAGTAATCTAGCATCCTATTTCTATCAGTTCGTTATTATGTTTGAAGCGGTCTTTATCTTAACAGCAATTGATGCAGGTACACGTGTAGCACGTTACCTAATCCAAGATTTCTTAGGTGATTTCTATAAACCACTTAAGAAAGTAGATTGGATTCCTGGTTCTATATTCGCCAGTGCGTTAGCTTGTTTCATGTGGGGCTATCTACTCTTCTCAGGAGATATCAGTTCTGTTTGGGCACTATTCGGAGTATCTAACCAGTTAATGGCATCTATCGGTTTAATTATCGGTGCGACTGTTATTCTAAAAATCGCTGATAAACGTTGGTATATGTTAACATGTCTTGTTCCGCTTGCTTACTTGTATGTAACAGTTAACTATGCTGGCTACTGGATGGTGAAAAACGTGTACTGGAACAAAGCAGCTTCTGGCTATAGCATGTTAAATGGTACATTATCAATCATCATGTTAGGACTAGGACTAGTTATCATGATTGCAGCGATTAAGAAATGGAAAGAACTATGGAGTAATCCACGGGTCGACATAAAAGGACCAAAGGTGAGAACAACTTAATTGAAAAGCTTTGACCAACAGCGAAAGCGACGAAGGAGATCATCTTCTACGTCGCTTTTTTTTGCTGTTTAGAAATTTATCCCGTTCAAAC
>NZ_JBALMO010000117.1:1632-8235 GCF_036963345.1 Bacillus sp. JJ722 | reverse complement strand
GAATTATTGACCTATAATTAAGACCAACTACTAATATTAAGTGATAATGCAAGTTGAAATTCTTAACGTGTGTATAATCATTGATTTATAGCTTTCGGAAGTCGGAATATTCAAACTTCTTTACGGTAACTTAAGGAGGCAACAGAATGAAAAGAGAAGAGTTAATTGCGCCATTAGAGTATAACTTAGTAAATGAAATTGAAAAGCATTCCAATCATTCAAATAAGGTAGCAATTAAGTGGGAAAATGAAGCAGGAGAAACAAAAGATATCACCTATGGTGAATTAATGAAAGCTTCGAATAAAATAGGTAATGTTTTTATTGGGATGGGTTTGAAAAAGGGTGACGCCATTTTAATCATCGTACCTAGATTAATTATGGCGTATCAAGTATATATAGCAGCATTGAAAGCAGGTTTAGTTATTATTCCTTCTTCTGAAATGCTAAAGGCAACAGATTTGCAGTACCGAATTATTCACGGCAATGTAAAAGCTGTTGTTTGTTATACAGATTTTTTGTCAGAAGTAGATAAAGTACCAGAGGCACAAAATGTATTGAAATATTCTATTGATGGAAGTAAATCAGGCTGGATTTCGTTAGAAGAAATGATGCAGGATGCTAGCGAAGAAATGGAAATGGTAGAAACAACGAGAGATGACACAGCATTTCTATCCTATACGTCTGGAACAACTGGGAAGCCGAAAGCAGCTGTCCACACACATGCCTGGGCTTATGCACATTTGAAAACAGCCGCTGTAAACTGGCTTTGTATTGGTGAACAGGATCTAGTTTGGGCAACGGCAGCTCCTGGTTGGCAGAAGTGGGTATGGAGTCCGTTTTTATCAGTGTTAGGAACAGGTGCAACAGGATTTGTGTACAATGGAAGGTATAATGCGAAGAAGTTTTTAGAGCTTTTACAAAAATATCAAATCAATGTGTTATGCTGTACGCCAACAGAATATCGATTAATGGCTAAAGAAGAGAATTTGGAGCAATTCCATTTAGAGAAGTTGCATAGTGCTGTTTCAGCAGGGGAACCTTTGAACAGAGAAGTGATAGATGTTTTTCAAAAATATTTTAACGTGACTGTTCGAGATGGGTATGGACAAACAGAGAGTACGTTATTAGTCGGAGTCACAAAAGGAATGGAAATTAAGCCTGGTTCAATGGGAAAACCGACTCCTGGAAATATCGTAGAAATTTTGAATGAAAACAATGAGGTTTGTGAAGTTGGCGAAATAGGTGATATTGCTGTTCATGGTAGTTCGCCGGCACTTTTCAAACATTATTACAAAGATCCGGAAAGAACGGCGATGCAATATCGAGGAGATTACTATATAACGGGTGATCGAGCGAAAAAGGATGAAGACGGTTATTTTTGGTTTGAAGGGCGTAGTGATGATATTATTATAAGCTCTGGTTATACAATTGGACCTTTCGAAGTAGAAGATGCACTTGTAAAGCATCCTGTCGTTAAGGAATGCGCGGTAGTTGCTAGTCCTGACGAGGTGCGAGGAAATATTGTCAAAGCGTTTGTCGTATTGAAGGAAGGCGTGGATCGTTTTGATAAACAATTAATTTCAACGCTTCAAAAGCATGTGAAGAAATTAACAGCACCATATAAATATCCAAGATGTATTGAATTTATTGATGAACTGCCGAAAACTTCTTCAGGAAAAATTCGTCGTGTAGAATTAAGAGAAGGTAGTTAAGTGGAGAAAAGAGGATGTCACATGTGATGTCCTCTTTTTTGTGTTTATAATAAAAGTATCAAGAAGAAAGGTGTGTTTGCTTCATGAAAAGAATTTTAGATTGCAGAGGATCAGATTTTCGTCAGATGGGAAAAGCGGAGTTAAAGCAAGCTATATTAGCTTCTGAAGGTAGAACTGTAATGGCGGAAACTATCGTTAGTTCACAGCCGCTATTTCCTGAAGTATCCAATCCAGAAATGATGAAAGCTTTTGGTGCAGACTTTATATTGTTAAATATCTTTGATGTATTTAATCCGAATGTTAAAGGGGTTGTACCTTACAATGTATTGCACCCTAGTGAACAGGATGGGACGACGGATGATTCAATTATTGAAACCATTAAGAAGTTAACAGGTCTTCCTGTTGGAATCAATCTTGAACCAGTAGATGTAACAGCTGAAGCAACAGAAGAATTATATTCACTTCCTGAAGGTCGAACAGCTACTGCCAAATCATTAGCCAAAGCAAGAGAACTGGGGTGTGATTTCATTTGTTTAACAGGTAACCCGAAAACAGGTGTAACGAATAATAAGATTACACAAGCAATCCATTTAGCAAAAGAACACTTTCAAGGGTTAATTATAGCGGGGAAAATGCATAGTGCAGGTACAACAGGGAACGTACTGGACTTGCAATCAATAGAAGATTTTGTTGCAGCTGGAGCGGATCTAATTCTTCTTCCAGCACCAGGTACAGTTCCAGGTGTAAGAGAAAGAACGCTTGCTGAGGCAATTCAGCTTGTGAAAAGTAAAGGAGCGTTAACACTAGCAGCTATTGGTACTAGCCAAGAGGGAGCCGACGTGGAAACGATTCGATCCATAGCTTTGAGTGCCAAAAGAGCTGGTGCAGACATGATTCATATTGGAGATTCTGGATTTTCGGGAATGGCTATTCCTGAAAACATTCAAGCTTTATCCATAGCTATTCGTGGTAAGAGACATACATATATTCGTATGGCAGCATCAGCATTAAGATAAACTAGAATTGATTTACTTAATTAATGTGCTTTCTTACAATTAAAAAAGAGAAAGTTATTTATTTTGATTGACATTTCACAGGAAAGTATTTAATATTTTAGAAAATACAGATAATAGCGTTGAGAAGGATCAAGATAGTAGCACTGATCTTACAGAGAACAATACATTGCTGAGAGTATTGTGATAATCTACCATCGACTCACCTTTTAGCTGATTTTCTGAAATCGTAGTAAGAAAATTCGTTGACCCGCGTTAAGGGCTCGAAATTGAGGCTTTTTATGGAAACATAAGAAGCGAATTAGGGTGGTACCACGTTAGGAATAGAACTCCTGTCGTCCCTTGTATATATACAAGGTGAATGGCATGGGGTTTTTTTATTTCACAAATAAGGAAAGGGGAAAAAGAAAATGAGAAAAATCCATATGTTTGATACCACATTACGAGATGGAGAGCAGTCACCAGGTGTTCACTTAACGACTGAGGAAAAGGTGGCAATTGCACTTCAGCTAGAGAAGCTAGGGGTTGATCGCATTGAAGCTGGATTTCCAGCATCATCACCGGGGGAAATTGTTAATGTGCAAGCTGTGACAAAAGCAGCTAGGAACACAAGTATTGCTGTATTAGCGAGAGCGCATCAAAATGATATCGAAGCCGCAAGAGACGCATTAAAAGGTGCTGCAACACCTTGCCTGCATATTGTCCTTGCAACTTCGCCTATACACCGCAAATATAAACTAAATATGACAAAAGAGCAAGTGATAGAAACAGCAGAAACAGCAATTAAATACGGAAAAAAATATTTCTCAGAAATCGAGTTTTCTCTAGAGGATGCAAGTAGAACGGAACTTGATTTTATGTGCCAAGTTGTTGATCGTGCCATTAAGGCAGGAGCAACGGTTATTAATCTACCAGATACGGTCGGTTATGCATCTCCTGAAACGTTTGGAGACATGTTCCGAGTAGTAAGGCAACAAGTACCTCGTGTGAATGATATTTTGTTGAGTACGCATTGTCATAATGATCTAGGAATGGCAACGGCAAATACACTTGCGGCTATCTATGCAGGCGTTGATCAAATCGAAGGAACAATCAATGGAATTGGTGAACGTGCAGGAAATACATCGATAGAGGAAGTAGCATTGGCACTTGAGACACGACAAGATCTTTATCAAGCTAAATCCAGTATTGTGTTAAATGAAATATATAATACAAGCAAGCTGGTCAGTCAGTATACGGGTATGGTGGTACAGCCAAATAAAGCGATTGTAGGAGATCATGCATTTGCACATGAATCTGGAATTCATCAAGACGGCATGATTAAAGAATCTTCCACATATGAAATAATAAAGCCAGAAACAGTTGGTGTTTCGGCGAGTACATTAGTATTAGGTAAACATTCTGGACGTCACGCGTTGAAGAAGAAGCTTGAGCATCTTGGATATAATTTAAATGATGAAGAGTTAGCAGCCGTCTTTGAAAACTTTAAAATAGTTATTGATAAGAAGAAATATGTGGTCGATGACGATATTCATATGCTTGTTAATCCAGACTTTATTAATAAAAATACACGTTATGAATTATCTGATTTAGTTATTTCATATCCTAATGAATTAACAGAGGTAACCATTTCGCTTATGGATGAGAAGCGTGTGAGCAATCAAGCAACTGTTCAAGGTAATGGTGTTATTGATGCCCTTTATAATGGCATTGAGCAAATCATCGGTGTTTCTTTCCAATTGGAAGATTACTCAATTCGAGCGAAGAATATTGGGAAAGATGCGTTAGGTGAAGTGATTGTCAAAGTTGAGAAAGAAGGACAAATTTTTACGGGACGTGGCATGGACACGGATATCATTAAAGCGAGTGCTAAAGCTTATTTAGCAGCTATTAATCAGCACTTCCAAAGAGATACAAATCAAGCGAAAGCTCAACAATTCGCATTTTCGAATTAATATCTACACAATAGGAAATAAAGTGATTTACTAATAAAATAGTATGATATTTTGTGAAAAGTGGAATATAAGTAATAAGAGCAATATATGTTACAATTGTGTCCATAAATACAAAAATCTACATGAAATCTAAAGCCGAAGGACGACAGGACCTTCGGCTTTTATTTATAATAATAGGATAAGAAAAATAAAATGGACCTTTGATTTAACTCTATGAGGAAGTGAATCTGATGAAGACAGTTATGGTAATTGGCGGTGGAATTACAGGTTTATCTACCATGTATTATTTGCAAAAGTTGAAACAAGATCAGAATTTAGACATTAAACTTATCTTAGTTGAGAAAAGTGAGAAGTTAGGAGGAAAAATCGCTACTGTTAATCAGGGTGAGTTTATGATGGAAACCGGTGCGGATTCAATGGTTGCTAACAAAGAAAACGTCATGCCTTTTATTGAGGAATTAAAGTTAACGGACGAGGTTGTCTATAATGCAACAGGAAAATCGTATATTTATTTAAATAATACTTTAATGCAAGTTCCAGAGGATACGGTTTTTGGCATACCTACGAATATGCAATCATTAATGAACAGTCCGCTAGTTTCACTTAAAGGGAAAATTGAAGCACATAAAGACTTAATTACTCGTAATAAAACGTTTACGAAGGATAGTTCAATCGGAGAATTTTTGGAGGCTTTTCTAGGAAAAGAATATGTAGAAAATCAAATTGCTCCAATCTTATCAGGCGTATATTCAGGTAAATTAGAAGACTTGCTTATCTCGTCAACCCTCCCATATCTTCTTGAATATAAGAATAAGTATGGCAGTATCATTCGAGGCTTGGCAAAGCACCATAAGCCAGCCCCAACAGCCAACAATAAAAAGTTTCTATCCTTTAAAAATGGCTTGTCTACAATTATTGATCGACTTGAACAAGAGTTAACGGATGTTACGATTTTGAAGGGCGTAGAAACAACAAGCGTTAACAAAAACGAAGAACATTATTCTGTATCATTTGCTAATCATGAAGATATTGAAGCAGATTATGTGGTGTTGAGTACGCCGTTTAACGTGGCGCAAGATCTATTACACAAGGATGAGCTTGATTCATCTTTTAATAAGTTAAAGAATTCATCTGTTATCACGATGTATATGGGCTTTGATATTCCAGATAGCAAACTACCGAAGGAAGGTACTGGCTATATTAATTCAGGAAAAGGCGATTTACTTTGTAACGCGTGCACATGGACTAGTCGAAAATGGACTCACACATCGAGCAATCGTCGGCTATTAGTGCGCCTTTTCTATAAAAATAGTCTACCTAACTTTGAAGAATTAAATCGTATGAGTGAAGAAGAATTAGTTAAAATAGCTTTGAAAGATATGGAAAAGAGCCTTGGTATAACAGAGAAACCGAAATCCGTTGAAGTAACAAAGTGGATTCATTTAATGCCAACGTACAATTTAGATCATGGAGAAGCGATTCAGTCTTTAAATGAGAAGTTATCTGCGATGTATCCACAGATTATTCTTGCTGGATGTTCTTACTATGGTGTAGGTATTGGAGCATGTATTACAAACGGAATAAATACGGCAGAAAAAATTGCTTCAGAACTAGTAGCGGCAAAAGGCTAATTTATTTTGAGTTTAATGAGTTTAACGAATGCTTGAGAAGGGAAGTTTCTTTCTTGAGAAGAGTTTAACTTTCATGTACATAATATTTAGGAACTGGTTAACGATATTCGAGAATTAATTGAGTCGAAGTTCGTAAAAAAAAATTGTTGGCACTCACACTATAGTGAGAGCAAATCAAAAAGGTGAGGATTTGTTCCCTCACCTTTTTTACTTATTATTTAGGAAATTATAAAATAATAGGTTGTTGATCACTTTGAAATAGATGGATTCTAAGTCCAGCTCCGAGCGCCCA
>NZ_JBALMO010000117.1:0-1557 GCF_036963345.1 Bacillus sp. JJ722 | reverse complement strand
AAGCTAGACAATCGAATCGTTTATCAGCTCTTCGTGTTTCCTTTATCTCGTACGAAGTGCGTAAGTCTCATACGGCGTTGAACGGGCGCTCTGCGCTTTTGTTTTTATGCTTCTGCTTCAATCTTAATAGAAGTATCTTTATACGTATCAGAGTCTAAATCACCAATAACTCTACTTGTAAGTATTCCGGATGTCATACTTCCACTAACATTCAATGCTGTACGTCCCATATCAATTAATGGCTCAACTGAAATAAGTAGACCAGCTAATGCAATTGGTAAATTCATTGTTGATAGTACAATGATAGCTGCGAATGTAGCTCCACCACCAACACCTGCAACTCCAAATGAACTGATAGCAACGACAAGAATTAATGTTGCTATGAATGAAGGTGTTAACGGATCAATACCTACTGTCGGTGCAATCATAACAGCTAACATAGCTGGATAAATACCTGCACATCCGTTTTGCCCAATTGACAATCCGAATGATCCTGCAAAGTTAGCTATTCCATCAGGAACACCTAGTTTCTTTTGCGTTTCAATATTGAGTGGAAGAGCTCCGGCACTCGTACGAGATGTGAAAGCAAAAGATAGAACAGGGAATGCTTTTCTCAAATATGTGAGTGGATTTAATCCACCTAGTGATAACAATAGTAAATGAATAAGGAACATTATAATTAATGCTACATATGAAGCTCCTACAAACTTTCCTAGTTTAATAATCGAATCAAAATCACTTAATGCTACTGTTTTTGCCATAATTGCTAAAATACCATATGGAGTTAAACGCAAGATTAATGTAACAATTCTCATTGTTATGCTGTATAAAGTATCAATGATCTTAGCGAAAAACTCTGCCTGTTCAGGTTGCTTACGTCTAATTCCTAAATAAGCTATTCCGATAAAGGCTGCAAATATAACAACAGAAATCGTTGAAGTAGGCCTTGCTCCAGTAAGGTCTAGGAACGGATTGGATGGAATCAATTCTAAAATTTGTTGTGGGAATGTTTGATCCTTAATCGTTCCAAATGTTTCTTCCAATTGATCAGCACGTGCACTTTCAGCGTCTCCTTGTTCGATTTGAACAGCTTCTAAATCGAAAATTAAAGCTGATGATATCCCAACTGCTGCAGCAATCGCTGTAGTTCCAATTAATATACCAAGAATTAGCACACTTATTTTTCCAATATTACTTGTAAGCTTTAATTTAGTAAAAGCTGAAACAATTGAAACGAAGACAAGCGGCATAACAATCATTTGAAGAAACTTCACATAACCGCTACCTACAATGCTAAACCAGTCGGCGGATTTAACGATTTCTTCGGATTGGGCTCCGTAGAAAGCTTGAAGTAACAATCCAAAAATAATCCCTAATCCTAAAGCGGTAAATACTCTTTTCGTAAATGAAACATGCTTACGTTGCATATAGAAAAGAAGAAATAAAAGAACAAGCATAATTGCAATGTTTAAAATAACATAACCAGTCATTCTCTGACCTCCTGTTTTAAATTCAATTAATTTTATCCCGATAAAACTCATAGGAATAATGTTTTTT
>NZ_JBALMO010000116.1:0-6688 GCF_036963345.1 Bacillus sp. JJ722 | reverse complement strand
TAGCTATCACTCGCCCGATTAATCAATTAAAAGCAGGCGTTGAAAAAATCACAAATGGTGATTTGACTGTCCAAGTAAATGTACAGACAAAAGACGAAACTGGGCAACTTGCTCAACTATTTAATAATATGGTGCATCAATTAAGAGGTATTATTTCAACTGTAAATCAGTCCTCTAACAATGTATTAAGCTCGAGTGAAAATTTAAGTGCTGTTTCAGAAGAAACCCAAGCTTCCAGCGAACAAATAGCAACTGCCATCACTGAAATATCGACGGGGGCTAGTCATGCTGCTGAAGACGCTGATAAGGCAAACCAATTATCCATTACATTGGGCGATGATATTCAGAGAGTATCAGTTAAAACGAAAGAAATGTTAATTCTTACTGAAGAAACAAATACTTTAAATACAAAAGGATTACGTCAAATACAGGAATTGCAAAACACAAATGAAGTCACAAATGGCTTTGTCACTTCTATGGGATCTGTTATTACGGAGTTAAACGAAAGAATTGCAACGATTGAAAAGGTAATGGAGACGATAACAGCTATTTCTACTCAAACGAATTTACTGGCATTAAATGCAAGTATTGAAGCTGCGAGAGCAGGGGAGCATGGAAAAGGATTCGCTGTTGTCGCGAATGAAGTTAAAACACTTGCAGAGCAATCTGTTTTAGCAACGGAAGATGTAAAAAAAATCGTTCAAGCTATTCAAGATAGTTCGAAAAAGGCCGTCGATGAAATGGATCAAACAGGTGAAATTTTCAATAAACAAGCAATGGTTATCCAGGATACGAACAATGCCTTTATACAAACCTCAACTTTAATTCAATCGATGGCGCAATCTATTGATGGTATAAGTGAGGACATCAAAAATGTGGCTAGTAACAAAGACTATGTACTAAATTCTATACAAATTATGGCAGGGTTGGCACAACAAACTGCTGCAGCTTGTGAGGAAGTAAATGCTTCAGCTGATGAACAAGCACGCTCCATTCATACGGTTGCTGAAGATGCAACTAATCTAACGACACTAAGTTATGAGCTTCAACAGGCAGCTAAGCACTTTAAAATTAAAGAAGAATAACTCGATGACAGGCACCCCATTTGGACATTTATCCATTTGTGGTGCCTGTTACTTATTTTTTATTATTTTTATAAAGCTTTTTTTCAGATTAGTGTTGATGCTATTAAATGCTTATTCTTCACAAACTTGGACCTTTTCATCAGAAAAAAAGAAACTTCAAACTATATTATCCAGTCTTTTAGATAAAGAAATAATTAAGTGTTAGCTGTAAGTTTTAAATGGGCTTTACTAAGCAGATTTTTATTCATAGATATCGAGTTTTTATAATTATATAGTATATTTTATGTGAAATTTTTGAATATAACTTTAAACCAGTAAATTAATCCAATGTTTATATATCTTTGATTGTATAAATTGGAAAAAATGGTTGACGCATAAATGATAATGATTATCATTGTTAATTAAGAGGGTTATTTTTGCAAAGAAAGGAGATTTTCACTACAAGGAGATGATGTATGTAGGAAAAATCATCTATACAGAGCGGTTGAATGATACAAATAGGTTCAAAGGAGAAGTTTGAATGATCTGAAAGGAGAACGTGACGAAAATGATACAAGTTCGATTATGCATATTTTTTAGTGTCTTTGTGGCAATGGTCGGATTAATGATTATCGCTCCTGTTATGCCTCCGTTAATACGAGAACTGGGGCTGAGTGAAACCCATTCGGGTTTAATTATTTCTTTAGGTTCTGTTGCGATGGCTATGATGGCTCCCATTTGGGGGAACTGGAGTGATCAAAAAGGAAGGAAGTTCGTTATCTTGATGGGCTTCCTAGGTATGTTTATGAGCTATGTGCTGTTTACTGCGGTAATGTATGCAGGATTGACGAAACTAATCAGCGGTAGCCTGTTAATCGTTTTACTAATTGTAGCACGTGCAATGGTAGGCATGTTTATTCCAGCTGTTCCGTCTTCTGCGCAGGCGTATATGGCGGATCTCACGGATGAACAAGGACGTTCTGCAGGAATGGCCTTAATCGGTGCTGCAAACGGATTGGGACTGGTGCTCGGTCCTGCGATTGCAGGGGCTTTTGCCTTCATCGGTCTGATTTGGCCGCTGTATATTGGTGCTTTGTTACCGCTCATTGCTTTTTTCGTAGTGCTTCTGCTGATTCCGGCCCAGAAACCAGTCTTTCAGCCCAAGCCGTCGGAGGTGAGCCCGTTTCAAAAAGGCGTTCGCCTATATTTATTCGCTGGGCTTGCAACGATGCTAAGTATAGTATCCTTGCAAGTGGTCGGAGGTTTCTACTTTCAGGATCAATTATCACTGACCACTCAGGAAACTGCTCGCATGGTTTCCTTTGGCCTGATGCTTAGCGGGGTTGCCATGATCATTACACAGGGATTGCAAGTGAAAAAGCCCAAATTGCAGCCTAAAACGCTGATTTTGATAGGATCGCTTCTGCTGATTATCAGTATATTGCTCTTTCTATTCGTTATCAGCTTGATCGGATTTTATTTAGCTTTCTTCTTATTTGGGGTTGGGGTGGGGTTGATGATGCCAGGCTTTATGGCAGGTGCATCCCTGTCAGTTACCCATGAGCAACAGGGGGGCGTTGCGGGTCTTGTGGCGTCGGTCCAAGGAGTTGCTGCTGTGATCGCCCCTATTCTCAGTACCACTCTTTACCAGTTGGATAAACATCTTCCCTTTGCTTTTGTCGCTGTAATTGTTTTACTGATGGCCATTACACTACTTACCGTGAAGAATAGAAAAACTAAAAGTAGGTCAGTAAGTTGGGAAGCCGGGGACTAGCAGTTTATTGTTGACAAACCAACTTTTGATAGCCGATGATTCCTTTAGCGATTGGAAAAAAAGTTTGCATTGACACTCGGGAGGACTTAGGGGAAATTTTAGAACGAAATACTGGAGAATCGCTAAAAGTCTTATTTTACGGAAAACCTCACAAACTCTTATTGGGTATAGAAAATTTATTAATTTAGTAATAGAATGCCAAGATATGAATATATCTTGGCATTCTATTCTTTTTTGGGTTAACACTTGCATAATAAAGTCATATGATTATAATATAAGTGAAATATTATATAAGAAAATGGTTATGTATCGAATTAAAGAAAGGACGATAATGGTGAATATTGAAGCAATGGCCATGCAATTAAAGGCAGTTAGTGACCCCAATCGACTTAAGTTATTATCTTATCTTAAAAATGGTGAAGTCTGTGTGTGTGACTTTGTCGATTTACTAAATATATCGCAGCCTGCTGTAAGCCAGCAATTGAAAAAGTTAAAAGAAGCAGGCATCATTTTAGAGCGACGAAAAGGAACTTGGAAACATTATCGATTGAACGATGTTCAAGAGCCATATATTCAAATGGTTCTTGATCAGCTTGAAGCTAAGCCTGTTGAGCATTGCTCCGATTGTTCAAAAACTGATTAGGTAGGAGGAAGAAGGATGGAAAATAAAAGCTTAACAAAGAAACTCTCCTTTTTAGATCGTTACTTAACGGTTTGGATATTTGTTGCAATGGCTTTAGGTGTATTAATTGGTGTGGTAGCACCGCACTTTAAAAATGTGTTAGATACGTTTTCAGTGGGTACGACTTCGATTCCAATTGCTGTTGGATTAATCATCATGATGTATCCCCCACTTGCAAAAGTTAAATACGAAGAGATGTGGCGTGTATTTAAAGATTGGAAAGTCTTATTACTATCTTTAATTCAGAATTGGTTATTAGGACCTGTATTAATGTTTTTTCTAGCTATTATTTTTCTACATGATTATCCCGAATACATGGCAGGTTTAATTATGATTGGATTAGCACGTTGTATTGCGATGGTAATTGTATGGAATGATTTAGCCCGTGGAGATAGAGAATATGTAGCAGGTTTAGTGGCTTTTAACTCCATTTTTCAAATCCTGTTCTATTCCGTATTTGCGTACTTTTTCTTAAACGTATTACCTGGTGTATTCGGCTTAGAAAATTTATCAGTATTCATCTCCATGTGGGATATTGCGAAAAGTGTACTCATCTATCTTGGTATTCCATTCTTTGCGGGTATGCTAACTCGTTACATTGGCTTGAAAGTAAAGGGGAAAGAATGGTATGAAACGAAATTCTTACCGAAGATTTCACCTCTTACACTAGTTGCCTTGCTCTTTACGATTTTTATGATGTTCTCCTTAAAAGGAGATAAAATTGTTGCTCTACCACTTGACGTGATACGTATAGCAATTCCTTTATTAATATATTTCTTAATTATGTTCGTTGTCTCTTTCTATTCTTCACGAAAAGCTGGAGCTTCTTATCCTGTTACGGCATCACTATCCTTTACTGCTGCAAGTAATAACTTTGAATTAGCGATTGCCGTTGCGATTGCGGTATTTGGCATTAATAGTGGTGAAGCTTTTGCGGCCGTTATTGGTCCACTAGTGGAAGTACCTGTATTGATTGCGCTCGTACATGTAGCTCTTCGATGGGAAAAGAAATATTTTAGAACGAATAAGTTATAAGTCAATAAAACAATACGACAGGTATTTAATCACCAGGAGGATGAAAAATGAACAACAAAAAGACGATTTACTTTCTATGTACGGGAAACTCATGCCGAAGCCAAATGGCAGAGGGTTGGGCGAAAAAGCATTTAAGTGATGTATGGAATGTAAAAAGTGCAGGACTTGAAGCACATGGCTTAAATCCAAATGCAGTGAAAGCCATGAAAGAAGTGGGGATTGATATTACGAATCAGACATCTGATGTCATAGACCCTACTATCTTAAACAATGCAGAATTAGTAGTGACACTATGTGGTCACGCAGCTGATCATTGCCCTGTTACACCACCGCATATTAAACGTGTTCACTGGGGATTTGATGATCCAGCGAAAGCAGAAGGAACAGAAGAAGAAAAATGGGCATTCTTCCAACGAGTACGTGATGAAATTGAAGCGCGTATTAAATCTTTTGCTGAAACAGGAGAATGACATGGCTATCATATTGCATGGATATGATTCTACTTCTTGTTGCTAAATGAGTTTAAAATAAATAAACCTGTCCGACTATTTTTGGAGGACAGGTTTGTTTTTGAATATTTGACTATTAATTATTCTTTTTCATTTAATTCTACAAGCTCAAGGATTTTGGAAGCTACATTCCTTTCTTTTCCTTGGTAGGGGTATGAATGTATATGGATAGCAGGATTAAAATTTAACTCAATGATTGCATAGGAGGATTGCTCATCATCTGAATTTTCTATCATCATATCCACTCCACAAATTTTTGCTCCCACTGCTTGTGATGCTTCAACCGCAATTTGTTTAAATAATTTTGGAACGTTATCTGTTACATCTATACTGTCTCCACCAGTTGAGATGTTAGAGTTCTCACGTAAATATTGTAATTCACCTTCAGGGAGAACTGATTGTATTGTAAGTTCTTTTTGTTGCAAGAAAAGTTTCATGTTTTCATCTATTTCTATCTTCTCTAATGGAGTTTTGTAACCTTTACCTCTTAATGGATCTACGTTTTTTTTGCTGATTAGTTGTTGAATCGTAGATATTCCATCACCTGTAACATTTGCAGGTACTCTATGCAAGACAGCAACTGTTTCATCTCCAATTATCAAGAATCGATATTCTTTTCCCTTAATAAAAGGTTCTATAAGGATAGTAGAATCTTTACCAAAAGCTATTTCTAAACCTTTGATTAAATCTGCTTCATTAGCCCCATTAGGAAAAATAGATATTCCTAAACCGAAATTTGTTGATTTAGGTTTTATCACTAGTGGAACCTTTATCCAATTACCAAGTGATTCCTTGGCAGTATTGACATCGAAAAACTCTTCTCCTCCAGGAACAACTATGTTATTTCTCTTAAGAATTTGCTTAGTCACACTTTTATTTTCCATTATTAATACAGCAACATACTGATCTTTACTAGTTTTGGTTGCTTGTTTAATGTACTGTGTATTTTTCCCTTTGGTTAATTCGATGAAATTCTCTTTTCTATCAAGTATTCTGAAAGAAATTCCTCTTTTAATGCTCTCTTTCAGAAGTATTTGAGTAGAAAGTTCCATATCCGTATAAGGTTTTAACTTGAAACGTTCCGAGAATGCTTCTTTTTTGTGTTTTTCTGCTAGTTCCATATGAGCTTTTATATAACCTTTTTCTTTGCAAAGATTAGCAAGACGATATGAATAGGTCTTTTGATAATTTTTTATTAATTCTTCCTTTTCTTTGAGAAGATTATAAAAGGGCAGCCCGTAGTG
The DNA here is from genome assembly GCF_036963345.1 of Bacillus sp. JJ722. Lineage (NCBI taxonomy): Bacteria > Bacillati > Bacillota > Bacilli > Caryophanales > Bacillaceae > Bacillus > Bacillus sp. JJ722. Next base: position 380 of record NZ_JBALMO010000116.1, on the reverse strand, counting down.
CTCATTCATCTCTAGAAGGTCATTTAAAATCTCCATTCCCCAACTTTGTAATGATATTTCCAATCCATTTTTAAGAAGATTCAATTCAAGGTTTTGTCCTTCAATAGCTACTTTTTTACTGTTTAATTCACTCTCAAGTTGCCAGTTATCATACAAAGACTCTTCTTTTTCTAAGCAATACAATAAAAAGAGATGGAAAAAATTTATATCCTCAACAGAAAGCCCACTCTTTACAAATGGATTGATATCGATTGTGCGAATCTCTACATATTCAATACCGTTTTTGAGTAAATTTTCAGCTGAGTATTGTGTTCCTTTACTTTTTAATCGTACTTGTGAATATAACTCCCTTATATCTTCAATTACACCTTTATCAATAT
>NZ_JBALMO010000115.1:35793-36901 GCF_036963345.1 Bacillus sp. JJ722 | reverse complement strand
AAAAGATTTTTTAGTATACTTAACGACTATTAAAGGAAAGTCTATGCGTACGAGAAAAGAATATGAATATGACTTGGTTTTATTTTTTCGATTTTTAAAAGCCATTCAAGATGATTTAGATATAAACAATATGGAAAGTATTGAAATAGATGATATTACAGTTGATTGGATTCGGGAGATATCTCTTGAAGATATTTATTTATTTCTGGAGTATTGCGAGGTTCAACGAAACAATAGTGCATATTCTAGATCTCGAAAAGGAGCAACTATTAAATCATTTTTCAAATATTTGAAGGGAAAGAGAAGATTACTAGAAGAGAACCCCGCAGAAGAATTAGAAAACCCGAAGATTGGTAAGAAGACTCCTATCTATATGAATATGGAGGAATCTGAACAGTTTTTATTAGGAATCCCAAGAAACAAGCACTATTACCGCAATTATTGCATGATGATGTTTTTTTTGAATTTAGGAATTCGTGTTACTGAGTTGTGCAATTTAAATTTACATTCAATTCATGGCCACACATTACATATAATAGGTAAAGGTAATAAAGAGCGAACTGTCTTTTTGAATAAAGTTTGCGTTGAAGCACTTGAAACTTATAAGGAAAAAGAGCGTAAACATATTGCGTCTGTCGAGGATCAAGATGCTTTATTTCTTTCGCAGAAGGGAACAAGGCTCACAAGACAAACGGTTGCAAAAATTGTAAAACTTATAAATGAAAATTCTGGGCTGAACAAGAATAAGCTGACACCACATAAGCTAAGGCATACATCAGCCACATTAATGTATAAAAGCGGTGCCGATATTAGAAGTTTACAGCATATTTTAGGGCATTCAAGTGTCTCCACAACGCAAATTTATACTCATGTGGAAGATGAAGAAATTCGTAGTGTTATTGAAAATAATCCATTTAACAAGTAATATCAATAATAATATTATGTCAACTAACTATATAACATATTTATTCCTTATATTTGAAAGCAAAACTTATCCAGATCACTCAATAAATAAAATGTCGAAAAATACATATCGATGTGTCTATAGTTATAGAAAGAAGTAGAAAAATGCGTTAAAATAAATCTATTACTATTGCTGAAAAGTTTA
>NZ_JBALMO010000115.1:0-35749 GCF_036963345.1 Bacillus sp. JJ722 | reverse complement strand
TAAATAGAAGAAATCATGGATAATATCGACAATAGAATGTCTATACTTTTCGATTAATTTGATAAAAAAAGGGGAATGATGCGTTTCATGTCAGAATTCACAGCGTTTTTTCGCACCAAAACATTTTCAAGAATAATAACGATATTAGTCTTGATTTTATTTCTTTATAGCATTGGAAATTTAATTAATTTACTGCTATTTACCTTCATATTTGCCTTTTTGATGCGGAGGTTGCAACAGTTTATATCCAAAAATTTGGATAGATTTATAATTTTAAATCCAAAATTAATACTTGTAATCTTATATTTTGTGATACTTTCAGCCTTTGGGCTTGTAGTGTATAACTATTTACCTGTGATTACCATTCAAATTAAAGAATTAATTACCCAAATCGTACATTTCTTTAAACATCCTCCTGATGATGAGTTAATAAAGTTTCTAATTGACACGGCAAATAGTCTTCCTTTAAACATTGAAAGTAATATTAATAAAATCTATTTATACGCATCCGGAATTGGAACCTTGCTTGTTCAAGTACTTTTAGCGATTGTATTAAGCCTATTTCTTCTTTTGGAAAAGGATAAAATTATTTCATTCACGTCAAGATTTAAAAAAGGGAATTTTAGTCAATTTTTCATTAACATTGAGCATTTTGGTAAGAAATTTATTAATTCGTTCGGTAAAGTAATTGAAGTGCAATTTTTAATTGCTTCGACAAATGCTATATTGTCAACACTTATGCTTTGGCTATTAGGTTTTCCACAATTGATTGGACTTGGTATTATGATCTTTTTCCTAGGTCTAATTCCAGTAGCAGGTGTCATCATATCGTTAATTCCACTTTGTATGATTGCTTATAATGTCGGTGGCGTAACAATGATTATATTGGTTGTTGTTATGATCATGATCTTACATGCTCTGGAAGCGTATATTCTTAATCCGAAATTTATGTCTGTAAAGACTAATTTACCCACTTTTTTCACATTAGCGGTCTTACTATTCGCTGAACATTTCTTTGGCGTTTGGGGATTAATTATCGGTATTCCAATCTTTATATTTATGATAGATATGTTAGAAATTCCAGAAGAAAATAAAATACTTAAAGAAAAGTAAGAAGTGAGGACCAAATCCTCACTTCTTTTTTTCTCCTATTCTGATAATAGGTGAATACATATATTGTATACCATTTAAGAAATGGGGGAGGTCTTATTACACTGGACTTAGTAAAAAATAATATTCAATCTCGAATGAGAAAGTTAGAACAAATGCAAGCAAATGATGGTTCATGGAGGATGATTTTCAAAGGACCACTATTAACTGATTGCTTCATGATTATGCTTCTTAAAACGTTAAAAATCCCTTCAGAACAAACGATTCAAGAGTTAGTTACAAGTATCGTACGTTTACAAAACGAAAACGGATCCTGGAAAATATATAGTGATGAAAAGAAAGGAAATATTTCCGCTACTATTCAAGCATATGCTGCACTCTTACTCTCTGGTAGATACTCAAGGGAAGATGAGGAAATGAAAAGGGCAGAAATGTTTATAAGTCATAATGGTGGTTTATCTAAAGCACATTTTATGACTAAAATGATGCTCGCAGTAAATGGTTTATATCCATATCCTAGCTATTTTTATTTCCCAATGACATACTATCTTCTGCCACCATCCTTTCCGTTTAGTATGTATCATTGCAGTAATTATGCAAGAATTCATTTGACTCCAATGATAATTTGTATGAATAAACGATTTGCAAACATACATCGTGTTGATACAAGTTTTTTTGATAAAGAACCGTCAGCTTCTTGGTTTAGAGAAGATCGTGATTCGTGGGGAGAATTTTTTATTAAAGAAATAAAACAAATTGCGCTTACACCTCTTCACTTGCATAAAGCAGGATATAAAGTAGCCGAAAAATTCATGTTAGATCGCATTGAGAAGAACGGGACGCTTTATAGCTATGCCTCATCTACATTTTATATGGTTTACGCGTTACTAGCTCTTGGATATGATGAGAAATCACCGATTATTAAGAAAGCAGTGGATGGAATATTAAGTTATAAAACAAAGTCTAAAAATGGGTGGCATGTTCAAAATTCTCCCTCAACGGTTTGGGATACTGCTTTGCTGTCTTATTCCTTGCAAGAAGCTGGTATGTCATCAAATCATCCATTGATTATTAAAGCAAATCAATATTTGTTAAAAAAGCAGCAATTTACACGTGGAGATTGGTCAGTAAATGCACCATATGCCTCCGCTGGTGGTTGGGGATTTTCCGATACAAATTCATTTATTCCAGACAATGATGACACTTCAGCAGCTTTGCGCGCATTAACAAGACAAAGTAAAAAAAATCAACATGTCAAAACATCGTGGGAAAAAGGATTAGCATATTTAATCGCCATGCAAAATAAAGATGGTGGTTGGGGCGCTTTTGAAAAAAATGCTTATCAACCTCTTTTAGCACATTTACCTCTTGAAAATGCCAAAGATGCACTCATTGATGATTCAACAGGCGATTTAACAGGCCGAGTTCTCGAGTTTCTAGGAAACTATGCTAACCTTAAACAAAAAAATAGTAATGTCCAAAAGGCGGTCGATTGGTTATTGAAGACTCAACGATTAGATGGGAGTTGGTATGGTAAATGGGGTGTTTGCTATATTTATGGAACATGGGCTGCTATAACCGGTTTACGAGGAGTTGGCATGGAGAAAAACCACCCTGCATTAATGAAGGCAGCTAAATGGTTAGAATCCATTCAACGAGAGGACGGTGGTTGGGGTGAGTCGTGCTCAAGTACAGAGAAAGAAAAGTATGTGCCTTTATCATTTAGTACACCTTCCCAAACAGCATGGGCTCTTGATGCCTTATTAACAGTAAGAAATGTGGATTCTTCTTCCGTCAAATTGGCCGTTCAATTTTTACTTAATAGTCATCAGCAAAGCGAAGAAAGTTTATCATACCCAACTGGACTTGGTTTGCCAGGTGGATATTATATTACTTATGAAAGTTATAATCATATATTTCCTTTACTGGCACTTGGACATTATCAAAAAATGTTATGTATAACTGATGGAAAACACTCAGAATGAGTGTTTTTTCTTGTAATTTGTTGTTTGAAATTTTCTTTTAAAAAATACTTGAAACTTACGTAACGTCATTTTATATAATGTTGGTAAAGAAAGGAGGTAATATATGTGATTGCCATTCAAGATGTATCGAAACAGACTGGTATTTCTGTTCGCACATTACGTTATTACGAAGAAATTGGTTTATTGTTTCCATCAAGTAAGACAGAAGGTGGGCACAGACAATATGGTGAAGAAGAATTAATGAAATTACAGCAAATAGTATTTATGAAATCTTTAGGTTTTCGATTGAAAGAAATACAAAGTATGTTGAATCACAATTGGGATTGGTCGGCAAGTCTAGATCATCAACTAGTATTTGTTTTAGAGGAGCAAGAGAAATTGAAGCAAATGGAGAGCGCAATTCGCAGTTTGAAAAATGTATTTTCTATAGAAGGTGAACTGAATGAAGATTTAATTCAAATGATGATTTCGCTTTCTAACAGAGATCATGATAAGAAAAAAGCTTTTCGAAAGGGAGTATTTGCTGATGATGAACTAGATTTAGTAAGAAGTCTTCCTAGCTTAGAGCGTAATGACCCAAGTTCTTTAGAGTGGCTAGGTTTATTAGGACAGTTGAAACAACAGATGATTTATGGTGCAGATTCAGATTCTGTACAGCGTATCATTAAGAGAATGATGGAGAAAACAGCTGACGATTATCAAGACAATGATTCATTTCTTGAGAAAATGTGGGAAATACGTAAATCTCCACAACAATCAGAACAAGTTGGACTGTATCCTTTAGATGAAGATTTCTTACACTTTTTGGAGCAAGCTTATAAGATCTATGAAACCAATCAAATTGAGCAGAAAGGTGTCCATGATGTATGAGTACTGAATTGCTTATCTTAATTGGCGTATTAGGACTATTAGACATGTTTAGTCCAGCAGTGATTGGTGTAACGGTTTATGTATTACTAGTAGCGAAAGGTCAAAAAACTCGACTAATTATCACATACTTAGTTACTGTTGCCTTGTTTTACTTCAGTGTTGGCGTTTTTTTAATGCTTGGATTAGACGTGTTTTTTGATAGGATTGCTGATGTATTTAGAAGTAATACGGCTAAAACGTTCATGACAATCGTTGGGGCAATTTTGTTGGTTGGTAGCTGGTTTGTACCGAAGAAAAAAGCAACAGGCCCGCCTAAACCAAAAACGTTTAAAGTGGGTGCAATGGTTGCTCTAGGGTTAACGACATCTCTAATTGAAGTAGCAACTGCATTACCATATTTTGCAGCAATCGGTATTTTGACAAGCAATAAGCTGCCATTCTATGAATGGTTTCCAATACTAATAGGTTACAATATAATGATGATTACACCTGCACTTATTTTACTTAGTTTGCATATTTTATTCCGTCATTTTATGAACAAACCATTAATGAATTTGCAGAACTTATTTGATAAAAATACAAGTTCGGCTTTGTCATGGGTAATGTTCTTTGTTGGACTATTCATGCTTGCAAATGGTGGGGAAATCGGTTAGTCAAATGTTTATACTAATTTTTCTATCTTTTTCATTAATTGTAAAAGTTTTTCATCCTACTCACTTTATGCTACTATATAACTAGCTGAATATTCGTAATTTATAAACTTGATAATCAGTGATAGAACCTAAGCTTAGTGGGGTATTTAGATGAATCAACGTAATACAATAGCTCTCATTGGTGGAACAGGGAAAGTTGGTAAACATATTGTTAAGAAAGCACTTGATAACAACTTACACGTTCGTATGCTTGTAAGAAATCGTGATAAAATAGTATTTAGCGATGAAAGAATTACAATTATTGAAGGTAATGCAGAGAATAAAGATGATTTAAGGCATTTATTGCAAGAATGTCAGTTTGTAATTAATACATTCGGTCAGCCAGTTAAGAATAAACCACTATATAGTAAAATAACTCGCAATGTGATTAGTATTATGAAAGAGCTACAATTAAAAAGATACATAGGGGTTACTGGAGCTTCCTTACATGTGTCAGGTGATAAGAAAAGTATTAAGAATAGAATAGTTGAAAAAGCATTTGCTAGCTTCTATCCTGCATTTATAGAAGATCGTGAAATTGAACTAAATATTATTAGGAAAAGTGATGTTGAATGGACAGTGTTTCGTTTACCTTTAGTAATAAATAGTCGAAAGAACGGTCTAGTAAAAGTAAACGTATCCGATATACCAGGAAGCATCATATCAAACTATGATATTGCAAGTTTTCTCATTCAACAAATATATGATGATCATTTTATACGTAAAACACCTTTCATCGCAAACTAATTTGGAAAACTACAATCTAAATGGAGTGAATATTATGAATTTATTAAATGAAGAAGAAAGAAATGGTGTTTATAAAGCGATCTATAACAGACGTGATATTCGAACTTTTATCAATACACCTATACCTGAAGAGAAATTATATAACATTCTTGAAGCTGCCCATAGTGCTCCTTCTGTAGGCTTCATGCAGCCTTGGAACTTTGTTATTGTCAGAAGTGAGGAAACAAAGAAGCAACTTGCACAAATTGTGGATAAAGAACGTAGAGCATTAGCTATTCATTATGAAGATACGGATCGAGAGCTGAAATTTCTTGATTTAAAGATTGCGGGTATTTTAGAAGCGCCAATAACAATTTGTGTAACGTGTAATTCTTTTAGTGCGGGTGATCACGTTTTAGGAAGAAATTCTATACCAGAAACGGATTTGATGTCAGTAAGTTGCGCGATCCAAAACATGTGGCTTTCCGCTTATGCAGAAGGATTAGCGATGGGATGGGTCAGTTTCTATAAAAAACCGGATGTAAGGACCATTTTAAATATTCCATATCATATAGATCCAGTTGCTCTTATTTCTATTGGATACACCAATGATTATCCAGATCGACCGTTGTTAGAAATTCATAATTGGGAAAAACGTCAACAATTAGAGAAATTGATTTTTGAAGAGAAGTGGGATTCAAATAAGAAGTAGATAATAGAATAGGATTATTTACCATAACGAAAGTGCATGATATTGAGAGTTAGTAGATTGTAAAATCTTTGCTCCAGTATCACTGCACTTTTTTAATTTTATTTACATATTATTAATCTATTTTACGTAAGGTTAACTAAATTGCCGAATTTTCTTAATAAAATACGTGTAATATTCATTGTAGTTACATAAACACATTATTAATGAAGAGGTGCAAATGAATGACTAATGAATTAAATCGTCGAAAGTTTTTAACGTATGTTGGAACAGGAGTTACTGCTCTTACAGTCGCATCAACAGGATTGGGTGCTTTAGCTCCAAAAGCTGAAGCAAAAGGATCTGAAGCGGCTAATCATTTATTTGGATTTAATAAAAAGGTATCGGGACTCAAATTCACACCGATTCAGCCATCAACTAAAGACGATTTAGTTTTACCAAAAGGTTATGAGTATGATGTTGTAGCAGCATTTGGAGATGTTATTAATCAAAAAGGTGATACATTTGGTTATAATAATGATTTCACGATGTACTTTCCAATAAATGGTTCAAGTAGAGGTCTGCTATGGGTTAATCATGAATATGTAAGTGATTTATGGGTGACTGGTAAACCAGATCAAAATGGCAAATATTCAAAACCTCAAATAGAAAAAATGTTATATAACCAAGGTGGATCCATTATTGAAGTGTACCGCGATTCAAAAGGCGTTTGGAAGTTAGATCCAACTTCTAAATATGCTCGTAGAATTACAGGTTTAACACCGTTTGAGTTAACAGGTGCAGCTAGAGGTAGTAAAGCTGTTGGCAATGTAAATGTAGTACAAGGAACATTTGCTAACTGCTCTGGAGGAAAAACTTTGTGGAATACTGTATTATCAGCTGAGGAGAACTACGAAGATACTGCTGGACCAGCAGGACTAAATGAGAATCACTATGGCTGGATTGTAGAAGTTGATCCTTTCGATGCGAATTACGCACCTAGAAAGCACACAGCTCTTGGTCGCTTCCATCATGAAAACTCGGCAATGGGCTTATCAAATGATAATCGACTTGTCGTATACATGGGAGACGATAAACGTGACGCATGTGTCTACAAGTTTATTTCAAAAGATAAATATGTAAAATCTTTAGGTCGTCAAAATAGCAAACTATTAGAAGAAGGTACATTATACGCTGCGAATTTATCTAAAGGAACGTGGGTAGCTTTGACAATCGATGCTGTGAAAGAAGCAGCTAAAGATGATAAAGAACTATTGGAGAAGTTCCAAACACAAGCAGATTTATTAGTTTATGCATCTGAGGCAGCAATTCTCCTAGGGGCAACTCCAACGGATCGTCCTGAAGATGTCGAAATTAGCCCGTTTGATAAAACGGTGTTTATTGCTCATACAAACAATTCGAATCATGGAAATATTCATGGTCATATTACTCGCTTTATTGAAGATGGCGATGACTTAGGTTCACTTACATTTGATTTTGAAATCTTTGCATGTGGTGGACGCCAAAGCGGATTTAGTGCACCTGACAATTTAACCTTTGATAGTGAAGGAAATCTTTGGACGGTTACAGATATTTCTTCTTCATCTGTAAACAAAGGCGTATTTAAAACATTCCAAAATAATGGTGTGTTTGTCATTCCAACCATAGGAAAAAATGCAGGCGAAGCTTTTCAATTTGCTTCAGCACCAGTAGAAGCGGAGATAACAGGTCCTTCATTTACAGAAGATGAAACTACATTGTTCCTAGCTGTACAGCATCCGGGTGAAGAAACGAAAGATATCAATAAACCTACTAGCATGTGGCCTCATCGTAAAGGTGATACTCAACCAAGGCCTTCTGTTGTAGCCGTTAGAGGATTTAAATACTAAAGGGAGCTTATATCATATGATATCAAATATCGGTATTCCAGGATTAATTTTAGTACTTGTTATCGCTTTAATCATTTTTGGACCATCTAAATTACCAGAAATCGGTAAAGCTTTTGGTTCAACATTAAAAGAGTTCAAAAAGTCTACACGTGATCTCGTATCAGATGAAGAACATAAAGAAGAACATGTGGATCAAAAGAAGAAGTTAGTCTAATAGAAAGAAGATGTAAGGATTATCTTACATCTTCTTTTTTCAGAGTGTCTTCGTCGCTTCTATTCAAAAGTTAATTAGTAAATAAGGGTGATATTATGAATGAACGTAGCATGAACACTATTGAACATTTCAGTGAAATGAGAAAGCGTATTATTTATACACTAGTAGTATTTCTACTATTATTTTGTGTGTCGTTTATATTTGTTGAAGAAATATATCAATTTCTAGTGAAAGATCTAACTGTTAAATTAGCTGTTCTCGGTCCTAGTGATATACTTTACGTGTATGTATTGCTCTCTGGTGTTGCGTCGATTGCTGCAACGATTCCTTTCGCTTCTCATCAGTTATGGTTATTTGTAAAACCAGCACTTACAAAAAAGGAACAAAAAATCGCATTAGCATATATTCCAGCGTTGTTTTTCTTGTTTATTGCTGGTATATTATTTGGTTATCTTGTATTGATGCCACTTGTACTATCATTTCTTATGACACTATCTGATGACATGTTTAATACATTTTTTACGACAGAGAAGTATTTTCGCTTTTTATTGCAAATGACACTACCTTTTGGTGTATTGTTTGAACTTCCTGTAGTTATTATGTTTTTAACAAGTTTAGGAATTTTAAATCCTTATAGACTACAGAAGGTTAGAAAGTATGCTTATTTCTTATTAATTGTGATTTCCGTTTTCATAACACCACCGGATCTCATATCGGATGTAATCGTTATTGTTCCATTGATTCTACTTTATGAAAGTAGTGTTAGTTTATCAAAGATTGTTTATAAGAAGAAACAAATGAAAGAAGATGCAATGAATTTAGAAATAGCTAATTAATATCGTTAATACAAAAAGTCAGCGAGAAATCGCTGACTTTTATATTTTACTATTATTTTTTTGCTTTCTTAATGTAGCAGCGTTGAATATAAAGTAACTAATGATAAGCACTAGAATAGCTAGAGTATGTAATAGAGTACTCATGGCATTATCATGGTCTACGATCACTAACCGAATTAACGCTGTAATACCAATGTATAGAAAATAACGCAGCGGAAAATGATAATTCTCTTGGAAATACTTCACAATCATAGCAATGAACTCAAAGTATAAAAAGAAAACTAAAATTCTTTCAAATAATACATATTGATTCTCAAATCCTTCATTTAAAAAAGCGTAACGGATAAAATGAAAGAGTTCTTTACATAGTAGCACACATAGTGAAAAAGCAAGTAATATCAACGCAACATTTAACGCATACTGAAGAATCGTTGCAATTTTTAATTTGGATTTATTATTTTTTACATATTGAGTCATCGAAAGCTCCTCTCCGTATTTAAAACTATTAATAATATTATATTATAACGAGGATTATTTTAATGAACGTTAACGTTTTATTAATTTTTTTTAAAGAAGGGGTACCGCCAGCATTTTAGAAAAAAACCACGCTAAGCAAATTTGGATAAGAAAAGAGCCAAATTTTAACCCGTTAAGAGTAATTTGGCTCTTTATTATTTAAAGGACGTAAGGAATGTAAACTTGTTGAATGCAATCCCTCAAACTTATATTCTCCTAAGAAATTGATGTGTTCCCAACCTAAAGGCCATATATACGGCATTAAACCCTCTCGAAATTCACCCTTACGTTTTAGTTCTTCTACGGCTTTTTCCATATAGACCGTATTCCATACGCTAATAGCATTAATTATAATATTAAGTGCACTGACTCGCTGCAATTGATCTTGAAGGGCTCGCTCTCTAAACTCTCCACTCTTCCCAAAAAATATGGCTCTGGCTAAGGCATTTGTAGCCTCACCCTTCAATCGTGTGAATCTGACTACGTATGATTACATAACAACTCGTCATTGTAATTTCGTTATCTTGCTGTTACATTCCAAAATGCGTACAATAACTTGTTTCCAGGGTTATACTGAAGCTAGAGGTGATTCAAAGTGACATACGATTGGAAAACGAATCCGAAACGAACTAATCAACAACTAGACTCTGACAAGCCAATTCTACCCGTCCCTGTTTCTGATGAACAATGGCAGGCTATTGTCAATAATGATGCTTCTTATGACGGACAATTTTTTTATGCAGTGAAAACAACGGGGATTTTTTGTCGCCCTTCTTGCAAATCAAGAGTACCCAAAAGAGAAAACATTGGCTTTTTTGAAAATGCTGATCAAGCACTAGCCGCACATTTTCGTCCCTGCAAACGGTGCAAGCCAACCAGGCAAAGATTGCCCGATGAGGAGTGGATTGCTTTCATAACCGAATATGTGGATAGTCACTGCGATGAAACGTTGACGCTTGAAGTCCTTGCGCTTCTGAGTCATGGAACCCCTTATCACTTGCATAGAACTTTTAAAAAAATCAAAGGCATGACCCCGGTGGACTACATCCAGCATGTCCGAATGGAAAAGGCGAAAATGTTATTGACTACTTTTGATGACCCAGTTGCTGAAGTCGGTAAGTCTGTCGGACTTTCCAATACACCTTATTTTATCACGCTGTTTAAGAGGAAAACCGGACAAACGCCGGAAGCTTATCGTAGACAGCAAAAACAACACTTGAAGGAGGCATTTTCAAATGGCACCTAAAAAAAGCAGTTCTCTCTATTGGTCCTTGTTTTCTTATAAAAACTGGAAGGTGTACATTGCCGCAACAAAAAAAGGTTTATGTTTTGTCGGATCGCAAAATCAACCATTCGAAGAATTGGTGAAATGGGCAAATCATTACTTGCCTGAAAACGACCTGATTCGAGATGACGAAAAATTGCAACCTTTTGCAAATGAGCTTGTTCGTTATTTTCAAGGCAAGCTCAATCGGTTCACCATTCCAATCTTTTATCACGGCACACCTTTTCAGGAAGCCGTATGGAAGGCACTATGTGATATTCCGTACGGTCAAACTCGATCCTACTCGGATATTGCTCGACAAATACTAAAACCGACTGCGGTTCGGGCCATTGGGAGGGCCATTGGAACAAATCCGATCCTGATTACTGTTCCATGCCATCGTGTTATCGGCAAAAATGGATCGCTGACGGGCTATCGCGGCGGAATGGAAATGAAAACGCAACTGTTGGAACTTGAACGAGGCTCCACAAACAAAGAGAAGGAGCTACAACATGTCTGATCAGCATATAGCATCTTTAGCCGAACTCAACTGGGCCGAGCTACATCAAATACTTGATAAACAGGGCTACGCCAAACTGCCGCCTCTTCTAAATGCGGACTCATGTGCGTGTCTGATCAAAGGCTATGAAGACGAATCCCTATATCGCAAGACCATCGACATGACGCGATATCGTTTTGGAATCGGGGAGTACAAATATTATCATACTCCTCTTCCTGATCGGTTAAATCAAATTCGTGATAACTTGTATCCAGAGCTCGCCAAGGCGGCCAATCGCTGGCTGGAACAGTTGAATAGATCACCCGAGTATCCAGAAACCCTGGAGATGTTTCTCGATCAATGTCACCAGGCGGGGCAGAATCGCCCTACTCCGCTGATTTTGAAATTCGAAGCAGGGGGCTACAATTGTCTCCATCAGGATTTGTACGGTGATATCTTCTTCCCTTTTCAAGTCGTGTTTACTCTGAACCAACGGAACGAAGACTATACAGGCGGTGAATTTTTACTCATCGAACAGCGACCAAGGGCACAGAGCAGAGGTCATGTCATTACGCTTAATCAAGGTGAAGGTCTCATCTTTCCAACTCAATATCGACCGGTATTGGGTACGCGTGGCTATTACAGGGTGACTCTGCGACATGGCGTTGGTACCGTCAGCTCGGGAATGCGGTATAGTCTGGGGGTTATATTTCATGATGCGAAGTGAACCCAAACTCAAATTCCATCCATATAAGCATGTAACAATTCAGAATTACTGCTTCTTCTCCAATTCGTACGCCAGATATGATTTAGTAGGTGATTGGGTATGACAATCGAGTATTTGTATAAAACGCCCAAAACACTGCTGAATAAGGGAACTGGTTTTTTGCCCGGCTATAGCCATTCGTTGAATCCCTATACGGGATGTGCGTTCGCCTGCTCGTATTGCTATGTGCGGCAAATGCCTGTCTCCACCTTTCGTAACTCGGAATGGGGGACCTTGGATAGATATTAAAAAAGATGCTTCACCCACATTCCAAAAAGAATTGCTTAGAGCTAAGGCCAAAGGTCCGGTCACCATCTTCATGTCATCCAGTACGGACCCTTATCAACCAATCGAACACAAGGAGAAAATTACACAGTCTTTACTGGAAATTATGGTGGGCAATCCACCGGACTTCTTGCTTGTTCAAACACGAAGCCCGCTTGTCCGCAGGGACATGAAGATGCTGCAACAGTTTGGAACCAAAGTTCGGGTAAGTATGACAGTAGAGACCGATAGGGAAGATATTCGCAAGCATTTTGCGCCCTATGCTCCCCCTATTCCAGCAAGACTTAAAACACTCCAACTGCTTGCTGAATTCGGTATTCCTGCACAGGTTGCCATCGCACCCGTATTACCAAGTAGCGGGCGATTTGCAGAAATATTGCGTCCTTTGATTAACCGAGTATGTATTGACGATTATTTTATGGGGGACGGCAGCGGTGGTAAACGAACACACAAGATGGGCTTACAAGCGTTATATAGAAATCTGGAAATGGAAGAATGGTATCATCCATCCGTCTATCAAATGGTTTATAAACGAATGCGACAGTATTTTTCGGAAGATGAACTTTTCATTAGCCAGAAGGGTTTCGAACCCTAGCGTTATAATAGTAAACATCAAGTCTTCATTTTGGAACTAAAATCGTTTTTATAACAGGTTTCGAATTTTTATGTGGTATAGACATTAGATGAAAGATAGTATCGTCTGATCTTACTAATATCGTAAACTTGGTAATTTATAAATATGAATTAATGGAGATGTATTATGAAAGATAAAAAATACTTTAATTTTTACAAACTTTGGCTAGGACAGTCTATAAGTTTGTTAGGTACCCAGTTTACATTAGTAGCTTTGCCTCTTTTTGCATTAGAGGTGCTAGAAACAAGTGAGGCGAATGCTGCCTTGCTTCGTGGGATTATATTCACACCCTACCTAATTTTCGGATTAGTAGCCGGTGCTTTGATAGACATCCTTCATAGAAAAAAAGTTTTGCTAATTTGTAGTATATGTCAAGGCGTTTTATTTTTATCAGTATTCATACTGGCTGTAACAAATACAATAACGTTCCCTTTATTGGTGTTTCTTATATTTTTAAATGGAATATTTACCACTTTTTACAATATTACAATTCCTTCTTTCTTACCGGAAATATTAACAGATAAAGATAACTTAAAAAAAGGAAATGCTCAACTAGCCCTTTCGGAGTCTCTTTCTATAGTAATTGGTCCTATGCTAGCAGGAATCGTTATTACTCTAGTTGGATTAACAGGCTCATTCACTGTTGACGCAGTAACGTATTTTGTTTGTTTTGTGTGTGTATTATTTATTTCAAGGTTTAAACCGCATACAGAGGGCTCTTTAAAAAACGTAAATATAAAATCCATATATAAAAACATATATGAAGGTTTGATATATTTTAAAAACCACCCTGTATTGGAACCAATTGTAAGCTGTGGCGCTGTTTACGGTTTTTTTAAATACATACTAAATAGCATTTTAGTAATATTCCTTTATAAGGTAATGGGTCTATCTGAACTTGAAATAGGCTTTGTTGTAGGTTCGGCAGCGGTGGGATTTTTAATAGGCAATACGATACTCGTAAAAAAAAGTCAACAAATTAATAATACAAAAATGCTTATTTATAGCGCTACTGTATCAGTTATAGGTCTGTCCTTTATACCTGTAATGGGATATTTTGGAACTATTTACGGTATAGTGGCTGTAAGTATCATACATGGTATTGGAGAAGGTGTATTTGCCCCTTACGCTGCAACCATACGACAACTTGCCTCACCAAGTCACATGCTAGGCAGAGTAAACGCTGTACAGCGTACGCTTAATTGGGGAGCTTGGGCATTAGGAAGTTTTGCTAGTGCATTTTTAGTTTCTATATTTGGGCTTCAAACTACGTTATTTATAGGGGGCTTCGGAACAACATTATGTTTAATAGTGTTGTTAAGGCGAGGCGTATTAAAAGGAACCAACATTGAATATACGAGTTCAATTTAGAGGAGATGATTATGATGTATAAGGTATTAAAAGGAACTGACATAGAAAATACACCACACGTTTTATTTATAGGGGGATGGACAAAGCCTATACAAGATGCTTTAGACAGGGGGTATACTGTTTCGTATATAGGGTCTTACACTAAACACATATATTTCGATGGAACTATCTTAGAAAAGTGTTTCTATAAAAAAGAAATAGACACAACAAACATACCCGTGTGTGTGTACTATGCTGAAGAATTGTACAAAGAGAAACCGTTTGATGTGGTTGTATCTTTCAACGAAGTAGCCTTAGATACGGCTTGCATAATTGCAAAAATTTTTAATGTTAAAGGATTTTCTTACAACGCAAATATGATAACCCGCAATAAAGACATGATGCGTGAAATTCTAGCAGGCAAAGACTTTTCGATAGATTCGATAGTTTGCAACAACATAAAAGACATTGATGAATTTTTAAACAAAAAAGATAGTATTATAATAAAGCCCCTGATTGGCGCAGGTGGTAAAGGGTTATCTAAGCTAGACATGGGAGATGACGTAGAGGTATTTATTAAAGATAACGGTATTCAACTACCTATTTTAGTGGAAGAGTACGTTGAAGGTGACGTAGTTTATACAGTCGAAGCCGTTTCTTATAACAAAAAACATTCTATACTAGCTATATCAGCTGAAATATTTAAAGAAGATACGTTTATAATAAACTATACTATTATGCCGGCACCTATAGATGAATCTCAAAAAAAATTAATCATTGAGAAAGTAATGCTATTTTTGGACGACATGCAACTGGAAGACGGCATTACTCATACAGAGGTAAAGATAGACAAACAAAATAAGCCAATAATCATAGAGTCTCAAGTCAGGATAGGTGGCGGTAATATTTGGAAAATGGTAGAACTAACAACCGGCATATCTCAATTTGGATTCTATTATGATGCGTTAGCTACTAAGACCATAGATGAATTTAGATGTGTACCTTCAAAATGTCAAGCTATGTCTAAAAGCTTGATTCCAAAACCAGGTTGCTTAAAAGAAATCAAGTATAAAGGGTTAGCTAACATATCCGAGGTCGTATTAATTGATCTATTAGTAAAAGAGGGCGACACCATACCAACTATTGTAGACAGTACTCAACGCAAAGGATATATATTATTTACGGCTAATGATATAAAACATATGTACGAAGTTGCAGATAAAATATGTGACAATATAACGTTTGTTTATCAGGATTTGTCAGAATGGAAACCTTCTTTTGAAAAAATATTTAAAAAGGAATGTGGCACATGACTGGTCTATGTCAAGAAAAAGGACAATTTAAACCACGTGTGTCTATTAACCAAAAAATTAAAAGACTAGTCTCGTGAATAAGTTCATAGCTTTTCAAAAAAGAAACCATTTCAGAAAACCAATCGATGGGTAAGTTGCTTTCAAGGAATATTCTTTGAAAAGAAACAAAGGATAGTGTTTGGAAAACACACCTTCCTGCTGTTTTGGTATAAAGCCATCTTAATAACACAAAAGCGATTAATGCAGCGAACAGCTGATTAAAGACGGTATTTTTTGTTGTCCCAAATAAAATAGGAACATTTAAGTTCTATTTGCCCCAACGAAAAAAGGTTTTTCTATTGTAAAGGATATTAGGGGAAGGGAAACCAACTAGACTACTATGTTAACTCAAATTTATAAATTTTTGCGAGAGATCACCATTTTCGGTGCTCTCTTAACACAATCTAGTTAACATAACAAAATTATCATGTATTTATGCAACTTATAACGAAATCATTGAATACTATATACTCTAAGAATGTATGATAAAATGAAGAAAAATAGGGAAGAGGTGTACTTTATTGATGAAAACCATTTCTGCTAAAGAACTACATGAGAGAATACAGGAAAAAGAAGTTATGATTTTAGATGTACGAGCACATGAGAAGTATGAACAAAATAATATTGCTGAGCTTAACGTACACAGTATCAATATTCCTAAGACAGAAATCTTTCAATTAGAAGATGAGTCTGACACATTAGCGTCATTACCAAAAGATAGAGAAATCATTGTAACATGTACGACAGGAAATTCTGCAAGAAAATGCGCAACTATTTTGGCAGATAAAGAATACCAAGTTACGTTATTAGAAGGCGGGATTACGGCTTGGGACGAATATAAAAACAGCCATAATGAAGACTAAGTGTGAGATTTTAATCTATTAACCCAATAGCTTTTAAATACATACCCTGAACAACACTTATCTGATTAGTGTTGTTCTTTTTTTTCAATCATGTTTTATCCTTATAATACAATAGTATTCAATGAAAAAATATATTCATCTGAAGATGCTTTTGTTATAATCCTTTAAGTACTAAGAAGTAAAAAGTAGGTGAGTACCATCGATATTATTGAAACGCGGGTGCGAGGTTTTATAGAAGACATCCAGCATCCAAACCAAAAGAAAAAGGTTAATATTAATGATCTAGAATATCAATTGGAGCAACAAATTGAAGCTTATTTCGATATGGATGGTTATACATTGTTTTATTCCGCTATTGAGAAATTAGAAGTGGAAGGTCAACTTACACCGGTTAAAAATTCGCAACAAAACGGTAAATCACCAAGTCTATCATTATATTATTGGGTGAATGTAAAAAAGGTCAATACACAATGGAATCGACTTGACATGTTAAAACTGAGCAACCAGTTTGATTTCTCTTATTATGAGGATCATCCAGAGTGGCAGACTCAAGATGAATGGAAACGAATCGAAAATCTATATACTTTCCTTCAGTCTTCAACAGAACGGCCAATGGTATCATTAGAGGAAAGAAGTATAGAGCTCTTTGGACATGAAAAATTTCTAACTGATGAACAGTTATTTCCTGAAGGAAAAGAATTTTTAAATCGGATTGGCGTAGCTATAGAATTTTTAAAATGTACAAAGCTTGATGAACCTTTTGTATTTTGGTTAAAGGTTGGGAAGGAAATTAAAGATATAAAGCGAGTATTAATTGTAGAGAAACTTTCTTTTTTCCATACATGTGTACATCTTCTTGAAACTGGGGCACTTGATTATGAGCCAGAGCTAATCATCTATGGCGATGGTAAAAAAATTGAGAGAAGCTTCTCTTTTTTCTTTCAAATGTTTCCAGAGCAAGAGTATCTATTCTACTATGTTGGCGATATTGATGCTGAAAGTTTCAGCAGTCTTAGCTGTTTAATAAAAGACAATAGTGAATATTGTATTCAACCTGCTTTAAAAATTTATCGTAAAATGCTTGAGTGTGTAGGACAAGCTGTTCATTCGATTAAACAAACAAAAAATATAGAACATCGAAATGACTTTTATAAGTGGTTTACTGATGAGGAACAAGAAATTTTGATTCAATTATGGCAAGAAAAACAGCGTATACCACTTGAAGTGCTAACAATCGAAACATGGAGGCGATGGATGTGAACGAGTCATGGGAGGGATTTGCCCAGCGAATGAAACGCTTAAATCCATTGTTCGAACTTGGAAAAGGAATGGAAATTGGCGAATTAAAACCTTATATTCAGACCATTCTAATGCAAGTACTTCTCACCATTTTTTACCGTGAATTAAATGATGATGATAGTAGAAGAAAGTCAGATATTACACATTTGGTAGAAGATACTATTAAACAGATGAAATTATCATGTGATGATAAACAGTTGGAACGTATAACAAGTGGATTACTATATCAAGGAAAAGAAGAATACAGCAAACCGTTTGAAGCCTTATATTTTAATGAGATTAGACAAGAATGGCAAACGCAGGTATTCCGTTATGTAACGATGGATGAATTATATACCAATCTAGAAATGGGTGGGTCTATTGTTTATAAGTTAACTGATGTTGCACAGGAAATGATTTTCATGAGTCGTGAAATGGCTGAAGAATTTTCTATTTCAATTGAACAATTGTATAGTATTCAACTAATTAAAAATGGGAATTTCCGAAAAGCTACGCGCAATCTTGATCATCTGATCTCACGTGTAAATCGTTTAATGACGAAAGAATATTCCTTCCAAAAAGAAATGATGAACAATCCAAAAATATTAATGTTTGAACAAGATAGACAACGTGAAGATAATCGTGGTGAAATTGAGCAACAATTTGAAGAAGAAAAAAGTCATTTTCGTACAATTTCTTCTATGCTAGATAAAGCAAAGCTTAATGAAGTAAATAGTGTGGTCCAAAAAGAATTATTATTTCTTCAAGAAAAAATTGAACATACAAGACAGCTGCATGATCGGTTTGCTAAATTGGTCATTCAAAATATATCCTTCGAAATGAAATTAAAAGTGGAAAATCCATCTCTGTTCTGGGAAAACAGTATTGTTTCATTCCGAGAGCAAATTTATGATCAGTGGTTGATGAAAGAAGGCGTTCAAGACTTTTCTGTCGTCGAACGAATTTTATCCCCACTATTCTCACCAAAAAACGAATTCAGTCTACCTCTTGATTGGATATGGGGAGAGCAAGAATTAGTTGAGAGACAAATGGTTGATGAACTGAATGAAGAGGAAGAAGCGGAAGAATTGTTGGAAAGAAAAATAACTGACTGGTCTTCAGTCGTATATGCATGGAGTCATGTGTTTGATCATTTACAACGATTCGGAGAGTTCTCTTTAGCCGATCTTGCGCAATTGCCAAATGAGATTCAAGACGAATGGTTTAAGGAAAGTGAAACATTGGATTTATGGATGATGTTTGATAAAAAGCCTCTTCACGTTCAAGTAGAAAACCGCAAGGAAGAAACGATTACCGATGAAAGAGAAAGGCTAATACTTAAACTGATGAATGAATACCCTCAATTCTTATCGTTTGAAGGTAGCAATATTTATACAAAATTTGATCATCGTGCAGAGCCATTCATTTGGTATCGAACAAAAATTACGCCCTTTAAAATATGTATTCAGGAGGAAAATAGATGAACGCAGAAATAATCAAAAAAGCATCTGCTGTTTACTTTGCCTTATTAAAGAACAAGGTTATTGACGAAAACAGTGAGCATTTTCAAATCTATTACGAACCTGATGTTAGACAAACCGTACTAATGCTCGCGGATGAATCAGGTACATATATTATTGAATCACCAAAACGCATTCATCTTGTTGTACAGCCAACTGGCTCAGTATTTGCTACAAATTTCACACATATGAAAGAGAAACATAGACAAGTAGAAAGCAAGAAACATTTTCATTTAATAAGTGTTATTATTATGGCGTTTCTAGCAATCATCGATCGAAACCAAGCAGCGAAGATACGCACAAAGCGTGAAGGTGTCACATTCTACGCGCTTGAGCGTCAAGTAAATGAACTTGTTGTGAATTGGGTTAATATTTTAAAGGAACAACCGTCATTTGGTACAGAACAAATGTTAGATATGGATGAAATCGTTACGACGTGGATGCATATGGAAGTGGAAGTAGATGAGACAGGTTTTCGAAAAGGAAACAGAAGAACGCGAATCGGTTTAATTACAAATGCCATGCGTCTATTAGAAGTAGAGGGATTAATAGTGATTCTAGATCGAGAAGACATTCCGAAAGCATTACCTAAAACAGAACTATTCGAACGAATCGAATACTTATATCACGATTATGATCGCTACGAACTTTTGAAAGAACTAATGACAACGAAGGAGGATAAGCATGCCGAAAATCCATCGAATTAGAATAGTAGGTCTTAAATATGACGGTATGCAAAAACAATATCAAGATACCACTTTCGATTTTCATAATGAAATCACATCTACAAATGGATTAATTGCTTTGATGAACGGTGGCGGAAAGGGTGTCTTTTTACAGACAATCTTTCAAGTACTAAAGCCTGGTACATCATGGGGAAAACAGAACAACCGTTACTATCAACAATTCTTCTTTAATAAGAAAGAACAGTTTGTACCATATACGTTTCATGTATTAATAGAATGGGAGCTTGACGGAGCAGATCATAGACATCTTGTAACTGGTGGAATGTTCTCAGCTGAACAACGTTTTTCAATAAATGAAGAAGTGCAAAATGATCATTCTTCAATAGAAAGTGAAGCGAAAATTACGCCAGATATTACTTTTTATGCAAGGGAATTTGAACGTAAAGGAGATGTTGCGCTTGAGCATATCCCTTTATATGAAAATGGTGAAGTAGCAAATACAGAGGAACTGAAAGACTATTTTAAATGGAATGGATATGATGTGTATCGTGATGTTAAAAAACATTATCGTATTCTTGATACATATGGCATCAATCGAAAAGATTGGGATATCATGAAAGACATCAACAAAGATGAGGGTGGAGTTGGAAAATACTTTGAAGGGGCAGAGGATGATCATTCACTGTTTCAAAAGCGAATCATTCCTACTATTAGTCAAGTATTACACCGCGCAGAGCATCAAAAGAATGACTTGGTAGATATTTTTAAAAGTCAAGCAAGTATTGCAAAAGATTTACCGATTCTTCTTAAGAGAGAGCAAGCTCATAAAGAGTTCTTAGAAGATATTGTTCCATTTGAACACCAAATTGCAGTAAGCGTTGAGCATGAAGAAACTGTACAAAACAGCACAAAGGAAGGGCAACAACTCCTTGGTGCGTTAGACCATGTCATACAAATCGAAAAAAATACTCTTACCTCACTGGAACAAGAGATTGATAAATTACAAAAATGCACTACCGATTTACGCTTTGAAAAAGATAATCTAGAGTACGCTAAAGCTTTTCGTGAGATACAGAAATGGGAAAAACAATTAGGCCTAGAAAAGGAAAAACATCAAAGCATACAAGAAAAAGTAATTGAAAAGCATGAGAAAAAAGAGCAGTTAGCGTTTGCACTCTTAATGAAAGAATGGAGTGAAATTGAACAGACAATTACCTCCCTATCACAACAGATTGAAAAGCTTGAACAAAATAGTGGATTAGAGCAAGTAAATCAACGTATGGAAGAAATTAAGAGAGAAGCTATAAAAGAATGGGAAGATGCTTATCAAGCAATTCAACGAGAAAATAAGCAATATCACAACTATCAAATTTTTATAGACAAAAAAGGAAAAGAGCTAGCCTCAATCGATAAACAAAAAACGAAAGAAATAGCTCAGCTTGATTCAGAAATAGATAGCTTATACAGCCAAATTCATACCTCTGAAACGAAAGAAGTCGAACTGATCAAGTTGTTTGGAGATCGTTTAACTTACGACTTAAAAGGTTTAATGGAGAGTATCCAAGATAAAAGTAAAACATATAGTCAGGAATTAGATTCGTTAAAAGCAGATGAAAAAACGTCAAGAGAAAATCAATATAAGGTTTCACTTAAATTAGGTGAATTGCGTCAATCCTTGCAGCATTTGAACAAGAAGTGCCAAGAATTGACTGACATGTATAGTAAACAGAAGCAGAAAGAAGATGCATTGCTTACTAAGCTTCAAGGATTATTAGATGATGCTGTTGGTCCATTTACACAAGCCCTGCTATCTAAATATGCTACAGGAGTAGAAGCATTTCTTAAGCAAAACCGTGAGCAAAGTGAACAACTAAAAAAAGAATTATGGGAAATGCAACTCGACCATTATTTAAATGATGAAAACTATTGGATTGCCAACCAAGATGTAAAAGAATTAAAAGAAACTATCGATGAAAAAACAGGAATTGACGTGTTCTATGGATCACAGTTCCTCCAATCACTAACAGACGAAGAACGACTTCAATACTTAGACATGTATCCACTTCTTCCATTTGGATTAGTCGTTAGTCAACATCAATGGGAAAAAATTAATCAACAAGTTCTAGCAAGTAGAATGTTTAAGAGCCCAGTACCTGTTTATATGCGTGAAGAAATGACAGGAACAACGCAACAATCTTTCGTTATCATAAATGGTGATGAAAGAGGATTATTCACGAGTAAAAATGCGTTTATAAAATGGAAAGCATCTATTGCTGAACAAATCGAAGACAAAAAGGATACGTTAATCGAATTAGAGAAAACAGAATCTTCATTACGTCATATTTTAAAAGAAATTGATCGACTTGCCGCAAGCGAGCTGTGTTCAGAAATTGATACATTATTAAAAAATGAAGAAATTGCAATTTCAGAAACAAAAGCGGAACTCTTTACAATTGAGAAAGAAGAAGAAAAAGAAAAAGAAAAGCAAGTTCTGCTTCGAGAACGAACAGATCAAACACAAAAAATTATTGAAAAAAGTGCGAAAGAAGCAGAAACTCTAATTACTTTCGAGAAAGAAAAAAGCGACAACCAAGAAAACAAGCGAGTGAAAGAAGAGAAAGAAAAGAAAAAAGTGCAGCTTCTTACACAACAGTCTGATGTAGAAAAAGAACACCAGCATATGCTTCAGTTGCAAAAAGAATGGAATCAGACCTATCTTGAATGGAAGCTCTCGCTTGAACAAGATATAAAGGAAATTGCGAGATTTATTGAAAATGCTATATTTCCACCTAATAATAAAGCGGAAAAGAGTGAGGAAGTTCCGCAGTTATCAACTCACATCTTAGGTGAAATAAAAGGTAGTATTGCCGAACTAAATCAGCTTCAGAAATCAAAAGAAGAACAGGCGCAAGAATTATTAGCAATTCAAGCAACTGTTAAAGCAGAACAAAAGCAACAGACTAAATTAGAAAAAAAATTACGTTCTTATCATGAAGAGTGGAAAGACATCCCTGTTGCAGAAGAGCCAATTCGTATATTGGAAGAGATGCATCAAACAGCTCATAAAGAAGCAAAAGAAGTGGAAAAAGAAGAACGAGCACAAAGTACTGCAGTAACCGTTGCAGAAACTTCTTTAGAGCACGCGAAGGTACAATGCGAAAAGACAGAAAAAAAAGTAGCAAAGCATGAAAAACAACCAGAACCATGGGAAGATGCTGATCTGGATATTAAAGAAACGGAAATTAAAGATCAAACAAAAATAACGAAGGACGCTTTAAAGAAAGCAGAAAAGAAACATAAAGAAACGGAAGCTAACATAACTGCTTACGAAGGTGACAAACTTACATTATCAGTCATTCTTAAGCAAGAAGCTTCTACTTTTAAGGCGTCACATCTTGAACAAATACAAAAACAAGGAAAATCGTGTATTTTAAACTGGTGTGAATCGCATCAAAATGTACAAGAGGAAAAACAAGCAAAACATTTAAAACTAGAACAATCTCTACGTAGGTTAAAATTAACGATAGAAGCAAAGGATTGGGAATTACGCTTCAAAAATGAAGTATTAACTTCACTTGATCATATGGATACTCGTCATTATGAGCATATCCAAACGATCGTGAAAAATATGAAACGATTCTCATACAGCGGCCTGGAACAACTAGATCGTGATAAAGAGCGTGCAGAAAAAGCACAAGATTTCTGGGCAAGCCGTGCCAGTATGAAAGTGATGAGTATTGCTGACTCCATTCGTTCCATGATTGCTAAAATGAAAATTAAAAATGAGCGAGGAGCATTTCCTCTTGTTCAACTAAAAGAAGATATTCTTCCAAGGAAAGCAGAAGAAGTTGAGCCTCTTTTAAAGCAGCACTTTGTCTCAGCTATCGACAAAATTACATGTCAATATGAAACGATTGATGACAACAATAAATCACTTGAAATTGAAATCAAACAATTAATTGGTGATGAACAAATACTGTTTGTTGCATTACGTAATCGTTATCCTGAATTGCTGGTATACAATATGCGTACTGATAATGCATTTATGTATGGAAAACCACAAAAAGAACATTATTCAACATGGCAAACAATTAACCAAGGATCAAGAACGAAATCAGATGGAAGTGGTGGACAAAAACTTTCTGCCCGTATGGTAATGATGATGATGTTATTATCGGTTAAAAGTGAAACTGATAACAATTGGGTTCCACTAGTTTGTGATAATCCTTTCGGGCAAGCTGCATCAGCCCATGTTCTCGATCCAATCTTCGCAGTTGCAGATAAATTAAAATTTCAGCTAATCGTTGTGACGCCACCAGAGCTGGTAAAAACAGAAATTAGTCAGCGATTTGACGCGTATTACAAATTAGACTTTATTCGCGAAAAAGGAAAAGAAATAGTGACTGAAACAGTAGTGCCAGCTTATCGTATTTACCAAGGTGAAGAAGTGATTCAATAAAGTGAAACTTTAATCGGTGGTGGTGTTTGTCCATCCACCACCGATTATTAGTTGAACCAATCGGGTTCTTACAGGCGCTTTATCTCCCACGTAAACATATTCGATTTCACTTTCGTTATGAAGTGGGCGTCTTAGCGCCAGTTAGAACGGGATAAATCAACAGTTTCAAGTGTGTTAAAAATAAAAACGGCATTGCGTATAAAATACACAATGTCGTTTTTGTTTTTAGTATTTTTATAGTTCAACTCACAAGAGACAGGCGTATGTGAATAGAAGTTAATTTGCTGGAGAGATTTCATCAGACTGGATGAATGCTTTATAGATATAATCAGGAAAGAATTCTTTAATAAATAATTGTGCTAATTCATGATCTGTGGAATATAGGTAATTTAATATTTCTGGGAAAAATGGATTATTTGGAAAATGGTTATTACTAGCATAATCATCATAAATTGAAAGCGTTTTCTTTAACATGCTGGTTACAACGTCAGAAGGGAAAGTATCCATCCATAAATCTGCTTTTTCACCTGCAGTTAAACCCTCTTGCTCAAATTTTACATAAATTTTTGCATCAATTTTGTACATAATTTTCACCTCATAATTAAGATATATAAGAAAATGTCTAACTAAAAAATAGTATAGTGGGTAAATGTGATAAATTAATGGTCAAATCTACTTTTTGCGAAATACGTAAAATTACCAATTACCCCTTGTTCGATAGATTATTGAGATAATTTAGTAGTTTTACAAGGTTAATATTTAACCAGCAATCTTTGGTTGTAAAGAAGAAAACGTTTTCTATTATATTATTTTAACATAACTGTAATTTAATGAAAACAGATAAGTTAAGTTGGACGTACAAAAGGAACTTTTTTCGTGATTCCATTTTCATATTTATATAATACATTAATCAAAAAATCAAGACATTAGCGACATAAAAATAGAATGTTAGCACCAGTATGACCTATGGAAAATCCTATTGAAAGTCGATGAGGAGATGTAAATCCTTTCTACAGATGTTCATTACAAAACAATTCTGCAGTTATCGGATAAGATGAATTTAAAACGCCACCCTGGGCTTTATTTTCTATGTAGCCTAAGGTGGTGTTACTATTTCATTTAACAAATAACACAAAATGTGTTTCATTTCTAAGATTTTAAATCTCTCATATTATGCAATTTGAATGAAACGCTAATACAAAGAATAGAAACTCCGATACATAACCACATGTACTTTACATCAAGACCTTCATGAAGAATTGTTTTTCCTTCAAAATACTTAAATGGTGTGAAATATCGTAAGAAATCTGCTTTTTCACTTAGATCAGCGAAAATTGACATAAACAAGCAGGCCATAACAACACCAAACGAGATGTTTCCGGCTAATTTCGTTCTTTTAGTAAAGAAGGAGATTAGCAACCCAATACTAAAAAATAATAGTTGAATAAAGAGAAGGCCCGCCATCATCGGTAATAAATCATAAGCTATGTTCGTTTTATCTATTAATTTAACAAGTAAAACACTATACATAAAGGTAACAGCGTTCAGTAGAAACATATTAATCATACATACCAATAGTTTTTGACTTAATATTTGGGATCGTTTCATTCCCTTCACATATAAAAATTCGAACGTCTTGTCTCGTTCTTCTTTTGAGAATATTGAAGTACCCAAACTGGAAGCATGAAACGCCGCAATAACAGCAATATATAAGAAAATAACGGAAAAGATACCCGTAATATTTGAGAAATCTACCAATCCCACACCGAACAAAGCTTGCATTGACTTTGGTGTTTGTTCTAATAATTCAGTCATCGATTGACCGCTATCATTTGTCATACCAATCGATTTAGCAACGCTAATTCCGATTAAAACCATCATGCCAATTAACCAAAGACATAATGATTTGAAATTTACTTTCCACTCATGAAACAATAAACTCATATGTTTTCTCCT
The DNA here is from genome assembly GCF_036963345.1 of Bacillus sp. JJ722. Taxonomy (NCBI): domain Bacteria; kingdom Bacillati; phylum Bacillota; class Bacilli; order Caryophanales; family Bacillaceae; genus Bacillus; species Bacillus sp. JJ722. Next base: position 9,311 of record NZ_JBALMO010000115.1, on the reverse strand, counting down.
CCTTAAAGCATATATGCCGTTCTGATAATCGGTGAGGGAAGATGGCTATTTTTCATTGATACAAGATTCACTTAATATCTTTTGTTTTGTACAGGTAAAACCCAAGAACAATAAAGACTATTGTTAAAACCATTCCTGCAATAAACGTAGATAATTCATATGAGTGATGCTCCACAATATAACTAGGATTTAAATAACTCATTGGGGATGCAAACTTTAAAGCAGTATCGTTATACATATTAGCAACCATTTCAAGAGAGAAAAACAATGCTCCTAGACCAATGCCTAATGTAACCGGTGATTTAATCTTATTGAAAAGACACCCCATAAAGAAACCGAAACCAAGAAACATTATTTGCGTAAAGAAAAGAGCACCAACCAATAAGAAAAAAACATTCCAATCGATCTCTTCTACATACGAAATAGCTGCAAAGTAAGTAACTAAAACATAAACAAGATTTGTAAATATAATACTAATAAAAACAGAAATAAATTTTTCACCTAAAATTTGCATTCTATTCACTGGTTTTGTAAAAAGAAAATCGCTTGTCTTTCGAGTTTTTTCTTTCGAAATAACAGTAATCCCTAGAATAAGAGCTTGAATCGCTCCGACAAATATTAAATAGACAACGCAAAAGCTATAAAAACCATTGAACGTTTCTATACCAGCGTTTCCTAAACCGAATGCTTTTAATACTTCAGGTGGGTAGTTGGCCATGATCGTTTTAAGTGCTTCCACATCGCTTGTATATGCGGGAAATATTGAAATGAAAATGAACCCGAGCAGTGATAGAGCAGTAGTCCAAACGATTGTAGATTTAAAGTTGGTTTTCATTTCATATTTTAGAACATTCATAAGTTCTTCCTCCCTTATTCCTTGTCATAATAATGCATGAATATCTCTTCTAAATCAGGTTCTGATAAATCGAGATTGATTAAAGAAAGGGTACTTATTGTTGCAACAAGTTCATTGATATTGCCTTTAAAGATAAAGGAAGCATGTGTTCCTTTCACATGAAGCTGCGTAACTCCATCCATCTTAAATAAACCTTTATCGATGGGTGTTGACGCTTCTAGTGTGATTTTTTTATAGCTGTTTTCTCTTAGAGCAGCTATTGACTCAAGTTTGATAATTTTCCCATCTTTTATAAACCCAACACGGTCACAAAGTTTTTGAACCTCCGATAAAATATGAGATGAAAAGAAAATAGTAGCTCCTTTTTTATTCTCTTCTTTAATGAGTTCAAAAAATTTATTTTGCATCAATGGGTCTAATCCACCAGTCGGTTCATCCAAGATAATTAATTTTGGGCTGTGTAATAAGCCCTGGATTATACCTACTTTCTTTCTGTTCCCAAACGATAGATCATCTATTTTTTTGTTTGGATCAAGCTCTAAAATTTCGCATAATTCTTTCATTCTAGCCGTGCAATCTTTATCATAAAAAGAAGCGGAGTACTTTAATAAGTCTTTAACTTTCATATTGTCATAGTAAAAGACTTCACTCGGTAGGTACCCAATCTCTTTAGCAATTTCACTTGCATGTTTAATACAGTCCTTTCCAAATATTGAAGCCGAGCCACTAGTAGGATATATAAGAGATAGCAATGTACGTATAGTAGTTGATTTTCCAGCACCATTTGGTCCAAGTAATGCATAAATGCCTTCTGTAAGTTCACAATCTATTTTTTTCAATGCATAAAAATCTTTATACTGTTTAGAAACGTTCTCAATTTTTAACATTATGCTTCTTTCCTCCGCGTCTGTATTTTTTTATTGATAACATACATTGTAAAGATTAAAAATACATACCAAACACCTAAATAAATTATGTCGATGTTTTTACTCACCCAAATTTCTAATAGTTCCCCTCTAATTAAGTAAGAAAAAAAGCCTTTATCTAGGAGCCAGGGAAATGATAATACGTCTACCATAGAAACTCTTATAATGTAATTAAGGCCGAATAACAAACCACAAATAAGGATTGATATATTATGTGACTTAAAATTACTACATATTTGCGCAGCAAAAATAGCAAATAGTACAGCTCCACCTGTGATTATTACATACTGCATGATCACATATTTAAATAGATTCATATCAAATGGAACTATTAATGGCTGCTTCACTTTCGTAAAGATAAGTGGTATTAAAAATTGAATGATTGTTAAAAGAAAAGTTTGAAATGAAATAAATATACTCACTGCTTTTATACGTGTTACAAATAGAGTTCTTTTACCAAGCTTAGTTGTATTAAAGACTTCCTCCGTATGTTCTTCGATATCAATAGAGAATAGTCTCGTTGTAATCAAGAGGATAATCATTCCTAATGTTAGCGAACCTAGCTTGTCCCAAAAATTAAACGCTTGTTGTACGCTTGATTCGGACGAATGGAATAAAATAAAACTCCAAAGTGCACAAACAATAATCAAAATGGGGAATAAGAATCTATTTAGAACGAGTTTTTTCAGTTCAAACTTTAACATCTGGCTTTCCTTCTATACACGTATATATTCAAAATAATAAGTATAATAATTGGCACAAAAAGATATATCATCAGTTTCCATAGCTCATTAATATGCGTTTTATCTATAAAGAAAAAACTCAACATCCCGTTATAACCATACCTATACAAGGAAGTTATATAGTGTCCAATTATATTGGTACTCAAAAACGTTTCAATAAACTTATCATACAATTCAAAAGCCGCAAAAACTCCCCCACAAATAGCCATGACTAGTACACTTCGTTTAACCAGAATTGAAATCAGAAAAACAAATAGTCCAAAAGAGCAGCTCGCTATCACCATGTACACATATTCATATATTAGATATTGCCAATTAGTCCATTCTCCTATTCCTAATTTAATTGGTATGTTAGGAGAATAATATGATTGAGATAAAGAGATATTTCCTCCATCTATGGAATATATGTAGCCATTAATTAAAATAGATAGTCCATAAAAATAAGAAACCACCACGGCGCAGTAAATAAACAAAGCAACTATTTTTGCAATAACCAACCTATTAAGTCCAAACTTATATGTCTTTAATAGTTCATCTATTCCACTCTCGCCTTCAATAGGAATAATTCTTGAACCCCCTACCACAATCATAATTGCAACCATCCAAAAACCGATATAAGGCATAAAATCATGAATCGCTTTCCAAAATGGGAAATCAAATTGACCTGGGAAATAAGCATTATTAGAAAGAACGAGAAGCAAAAACCCTGTACACATAAAAGCTGCTATATAAATTTCTTTAAACTTACTAATCTTTCTTAGTTCAATTAATTCAAGCTTCATCCCTTACCGAATCCTTTCTAGTAAAATGGAATAATCTATTGAGTTGGAAAACCATTACTACAATCAAAAGAAGATTTAATGAAATATAAAAAGTGATATTTAAATGTAATATGAAATTACCAACAGATGATGATAATGATGCAAACCCAAAGAAAACCCAAATCAAAAAAGAAACAAACATTATATTTCCACTCCGATTTATAGTTGTAATCATTAAGAGTGCGACTGAAAAGAGTAATATAGGTGTAAGCCCCCAAATAATTAATGAAAAGAGTCCATGAATCCCTGGATTATTGCCCCAAATCATAAATTGAATAAGAAGCAATGTAAAAAACGCAATGGATGTTACTATTATTACGACCACTCTTGAAAAAAGCATTTGGAAATAGGAATATTTAAATGTCTTTTCAAGTTCTATCATAATTAGGTCACTTCTACCAAACAGATTCCAAAAGCCCACAAATAGAGGCAAAGGTGTAGTGAAAAATAGAAGTAAATATTCATTTACATTTGACTCCAGCAATGGAATAAACAAAAGTAAAAGGACCATTAAAATACTAAATTGAAGTTTACCTTTTTCAAACAGTTCCTTTAACGCTTTTCTGAATAATTTATTCAATGTATGTAATGGACTTGGCTGAACTTGAAGAGATAAATATCCTCTTAATATTTCAATAGTTTGTTCTTGACTCTCTTCTAATGGAATATCAACTTTATAGGAATCTAATAATTGTTTCACTTCTTCCTCTGGGTGAAAGTCTTTATTTCTCTTCATTTTTAATCACGCTCCTTTATATATTTTTGAAGTTTTTGCAGTCCTTGATATAGTCTTGATTTGACGGTTGAAGTTGTAACGTCTGTTACTTGCGCAATTTCTTTTGCAGTTAGCTCATGATAGTACCTTAATATGAGAGTACTTTTCTGCATTTCGGGTAATCGATTCAATAATTCTTTCGCTACATTTTTTTCCACTATCTTGGTGGTAAAGTCTTGTTCGATGAGATTTTCTTGATTACAATCGCCTTCCAGTACTTCCTTTCCATAACGCTTAAAACTGTTCATACATTTATTATGGGCAATAGTAAATAACCATGATTTAAATCTCCCCTGCTCCCGATAATCGGGCAGAGCCTTCATCATAGCAATGAAGACATCTTGTGTAACATCACGAGCATCTTCATAGGACCCAAGTACACGAAATGTATAATGAAAGATTTCCTTATAATATCTGTTAATAAGGTCTTCCATTGCGGATGTAGACCCTTTTTTTATTTCTTTTATCAGTGCAAAGTCATCTTTCAATGTATCGATCCTCCCTTTAGTATTAAAACAACTCAACTGCTTAAAAGGATTTAAGAATTTGAAATTTTTTATATACTATTAGAATAACGTAAGGTACAAGTTTAATGAAAAGGATAGAAATTTTAAAATCATGTAAAACCAATCTTATATACAACTATGTAACCAAACATGGATTGTTTAATTAAATAATCAATTGGGATTTAGAATGTACTCCCTTTGTACCAATCACTTATTTTTAGGGGCTGACAAGATCAGCACGAAATTGCACAGCTTGCTATGTCAGAATACATGGATTGTTCAAGCAGGCAAATACCCTGACACACAGAAAGAAGCTTTAAAGCATTTTATTTTTTGTCATTATGTACTAGAAGGCAATCCACCACTTTGACATTATGCAGATAATTTAATGAAGCATGATGTTTTGTATTTTTGTTGGATTGTTGGATTTTAATAATCACGATTGGAATAGAATGTGCTTATTGGAGTGAATGTTATCACGTTCCTGATAAGGAAAAGGATTGTATGAAATGGTAGAATATGTTTTAGATACATTGAATGAGAGGATAGGGGGAAGTTTGGCGTGCAATTACAAGAACATAATCGAATCAAGCTGGAGCAGCAATTGAAGGATAATGGTTTTGAACATGCGATAAACTATTTGATGGAGACGACGCGTCAAGGGGTGCGTTGTGCCAAAGCTGACGAGACAGATTACACAAAGCCTGGGCGTTCGCGTGTTGGTGGTGATCCAGACCTACCTCCACAATTTACATGGCCTCTTACATCAGATGGGACACCAATGACCTTTTTAGTTCAATTGAATATGCGTGATGTGGCGAAGCACGATGCTAATGAATTGTTGCCGAAGACAGGAATGTTGTCTTTTTTTCTTGGGATTGATGAGCCAGCATACAATATTGAACATCGGGTCATATGGTTCGATGAGACAGAGGTACTAACGGCTGTCCGTCGTGAGCCATCAGGCGAAACTGCGTTAGAAGGTTCTTACGTTGGCTATGACCTAGAATCGCGTCCAACACTGGAGCCGCCAGCCTATGCTTACATTGATGATGAGCAGATAGAGAATTTTGACGATTATGATGATTTACTTTATGAGATTCGAGACGAAGAAGATGACGATATCATTCAGCTTTTCGGTTATCCGACAGGACAGCATGATGATTCGGAATACGAAGCAGCATTGATGGTGTTAACTGGTGAAGAATACGAGTATAATTCGGATAAAGCATTGGAGAAGATTGCGGCACATTACGGTGGAAATAAGATGAAGGCGGAGCAGGAAGTCGCAGATATGCAGATGTTGCTGGAACTGGAAACTGATGATGAAGTTGGCTTCTGCTGGTGGGACGCAGGGGTACTGCACTTCTTTATTCGTAAGGAGGATTTAATTGCAGGGCGGTTTTACCGTACCTACTGTTCGCTTTATTCCAGCTAAATCAATTAATGAAATACAAATAACCTTCTAAAGTAGATAAGAACAGATTGTTAGATCAATGAGAAGCAGAAATACCAATACGTCTAGTTATTACTGCAATGTATAAGATGTATAATCATTTTCAAAAGCTTTATCCATTGTACTTTCGTTCCGTTTAAATAATGTTGCACAGCAAGAATTTTTTCTTAAACCGTAAAGTTGCACATAAGAAAAGCACCTCCAAATTGTTAGATTGAGTGTCTAACATTTGGGGTGCAGTTCATTATCACGGGTGGTTTTGACTTTAAAGTTGATATTAAAATCTTATGATTTAACTTGGCCTATAATATCTTTAAGCCCAATAGCAACCTTATTTACCATATTATCTGCCTCAATATATTCCCCTTTATACATGCAAATTAGCGGCCTGATAACGTACATATTAACGTTTTCCTGGCTAGATACTACTTCTAAAGGCAAAAAATATGTAGTAGCTGTGACTCCATCGGTATAAGTAGTAGTACATAGATTTCCATTAAAACTTTTTTCAACTTCCTCATGCTCTGTCCAGCCAGCTTTATAAAGTGCATTCCCTTTTGTTAATTGCCCCTCTGAAAAATCAACAAATCCGCATGTTAAAAATGGAATTTTATTTTCTAGGCCATCAATACTACCATCGAACATTATGTTAATTCCTACTCCCTTCATTACATTGGGTTTTCTAATATAAACTCTTTGTAAAAAATATGGTAGCCAATATTTTGAGTAAAGGTAATGCTTTGATTTATTCAGCATTACACTTCCATCACCAACAGCCTCAAACTCTTCATTAATCAACATATCATTTATTACACTAATCAATTTACTTGTCTCATCGCATATTTTTTGCATCATGTCATAAATATCCTTTATCTCTCTCCCTGTAGCCAAAACAACTATTCCCCCATCCAAAAATACTGTTTTACGTTTTTTTGCGTTATTGCTTTAATTCCAGAAAAAAGTTGTTGATCATACTCTATAACACTTTCTTCCCAGAAAAAGAACTTTTGTGAATTAATATATAAATGAAGATTACTAAAACCATAGAATGGAATAAGTTTCTTTTTATAAAGTAAATCCTTTAAATCAGCTAATAAAAACCGCATAGCTGGTGCATAGGCCCAATTTTCATTAGCATTGACTTCTTCTATTACATCAATAATACACATCCAGTTTACCCAATAAAAATGTTTATAGGGTTGGATACCATGCTGTTTCTTTTCCAATATTTTAAATGATTCATCAAAGTCCTTTTTTGGCAGCGCATAATGAGACGTTACATAGAAAAGGTAACGATTCCCATATGATTCCGTAAATTTTTCTCTCACCAAACGATTTTCTATGTGTATATTTCCTTCCTGCAGTTCCTTATATAATTCTGCAAGTTGGTCACCATCCATATGATCTTTAATATTAGTTTGCTCTTCTTCACGTAATAGATTACTCTTACCTGAAGTATACTTTGACTCTATTAATAAGGATATTGTCGAGCCGCCTTTTTTTGTTAGTACTATTAGTAAATCAGGTTCCCTGTTTAACTTGATTGTCCTTGGCCAAAATATATATTCTGCTTCCTCCACATCGGACAAGAAATCTGGATTTGATTTATCTACTGCTCTCACAGCTCTTTTTAGAAAGGGAATTAAACCTTTATTTGGGACTAGATATCTAAAGGTTGAAAACACATCGGAGGTCAGTAAATCCTCCATTCGTTCAAAAGGAGAAAGCTTACCATGAATTTCGGCTATAGTCATTTTTTGTCCTCCATACCTATAAATGTAAGTAAGGATTTTTCACAGCCTTACTTTTACTAATTAAAGATATTCCTAGAAATAAAAAGATAACTTTTATCTTAATCTAGTTTGATGTGGATTAATTATTACCATATCCAGTTTGGAATGTTTTAGCCACTTCAGAAACGATAGTATCATATTTTTCCTTTTCACTTGATGGGTAGGTAATAATTAATGTATTTATAGACTCATCAGTAATAATACCCTTTTGATAGGTAATATTCCCATTACTTAAATAAGAAACAACATACCAATTATCACTTACTTTTTGATAAGAAATGGTACCAGAGATATCTAAAAGAGCACGATTGTAGTACGTCTGGATTGTTTCATTCTCTTCAATAATATTGATATTCGAACCGTAGGCTAAAATGCTACATTCGCCATTAGAAAATTCTCTCCCATCATTATTTGCAGGAGCTTTACCAGGCGTGAAGAAATTAGGATATTTCACGGTGAAACCAAATCTTTCATTTGTGTATGTATTATAAGAAATTGTTTCGGATTTTTCTTCTTCTGGTTCGTTAACGGGTTGTTGTTTTGGGCTAGTTGCAACAGCGACTTGTTCCCTTTTCTTTTCATTTAAAAGGTCTGCTGTTTCTTTAAGTTTTTTTGACAAATCACTGTCATCGCCTATTAAGTTTTCTAATGTTTCTAATTTACTTTCAGCACTTTCGAATTCTTTATCAGCAATTAAAGTTCGGATTTTTTCAAGTTCTAGCTTAAAGCCTAATTCCTGTTGACCTTTATCTATTTGCTCTTTTAAATCATTTAAGTCAGATAATACATAATCCACCTTAACATCTTTCATACTCTCAATCGCTTTTATGTATGATGAAGCTTGTTCATAGTCTTCATCGTTAATTGCATTTTTTGTTTGATTAATTAACTTAGCTTGTTCTATGTATTTCTCTGCTTCCTTTTTATCATCCTTAACTTTCAAAGCATCTTCGAAATAAGTGGTTGCTTCAGAATACTTCTGTTCCTTCAATAATTCTAAGCCTTTTTCTAAAGACTGGTCATCTTCATTTCCTGAACAACCAGATAGCAGTGAGAGTGATACTCCTATATAAATTAAACTTTTTACTATCTTCATAAGATCCTCCAATTTTATTTCATTATCACCTAACTGTTTTTATAGCGAACAGCAATGTACTTTACTCCCAATATACAATTATTCCACAAATTAAAAATAAACCCAAATGTTATAATTATTTGACTCTTTTTAAACTTTTTTTGAATACACTAAAATAAACTACAAAAAAGCTATCTAGATGATAGCCCAAACCATACGGTATTCACCGTTTAATTTATTCAGGTGGTAATTAAATGTTTTCTTTACTTATACAATCGTTTAAAATCTTTGCTTATACAGGATTGCTTTAACTTTTTATTTTTCAGTAAATATTTAATATCAGAGCTATTATCATATGAA
>NZ_JBALMO010000114.1:16088-25296 GCF_036963345.1 Bacillus sp. JJ722 | reverse complement strand
CGTCTTCGCATTTACTTTCTCGTTTTGAAGTGGGAGTCTTAGCGCCAGTTAGAACAGGATAAAACAGACATTTATTTTCTATTTAAGAGTAGTATCAAATTTTATAAAGGGGATTGCGAAAGCATAAGCAAATGAATAAGAAAAAAGCTCTAGCTATAGTGATTTTATTTATATGTATTCTACTTAGTCTTCGATTTAGTTGGATTTTTTTATTTCAAAAATCAGATTACCCTGAAATCAAAGATGGAGTACTTGACCTTCGCGAAATTCCATTCCCTGAAAACGAAACGATTTCCCTTAACGGCGAATGGGAATTTTACCAATTACTTGAACCTACAGATATAAAAAACTCTTTAAACAACATGCCAAGTGATTTAGTGAAGGTTCCCGAAAGAAATAATTCAACCATCGTTCAAAATACTGATTCTTCTGATAGAGAAGGAACTTATCGGCTTCGAATATTACTTAATCAACAAAGTGAACAACCTTACAGCTTTAATTTTAGAGATGTTAAATCTGTGAGTGCAATATATATCAATGGTAAGAAAGTAGAGGAATTAAACAATAAGTTTAACGATGAAAATTATTCTAAACTAAACTATCGACCATATGAAGTTCTTACAGCTGGCAATGTAAGTGAAATTGAACTCCTGATTCAAATTTCAGATGATCAATCAATCCAATCGAGTGGAATAATGAAATCCATAGATTTCGGTACTTATGGCGCAATGAAAAAGAAAAGATTATTTTCATTTTCTATGGAGATTCTCTCTATTGGCGTTTTGTTTTTCCATGGTGTTTATGTATTAATTATTTTCGGTCTATTCGTTAGAAAAAAAGAATTATTGTATCTTGCCATGGCCTTTTTTTGTACGACCTTAACCGTTTTAGTTGATGATGATAAACTAATTTTTTCTTTCATTCCTTCTCTGAGTTATGAGTGGTGGAAAATCTTATCCTACCTTTCGTATTCAGGTGCTGTGTTTTTTCTGTTGCAGTTTATACAATTTATTCTTAAAGAATTTGAGACGAAGAAAACATCATTTATTCTATCTCATTACATTTTCTGTGCTCTATATGTATTGTTTATTTTGTCTGTTATTACTCAACCATTCATGCAATATAATGATCTATTATATACAGTAGTAATAATCTTTGCAGCCATACTTTTTATTAAAAGTTTGTATAAAGGCTTTTCATTGAAACAAATAGATATGTATATCTTACTTGCCATTATTAGCGTTACCATCAGTACGTTAGGGGGTATTGTTAAAGATAGTCTAAATCTTGATTACCCACATTACCCTATTGATCAAATCATTAGTATAATGCTTTTTTCAACATTTTGGTTTAAAAAATTCTTTCAAACTACTAAAGAAAGTAAGGAAATAGCTATAGAATTACAAAGAATTGATAAAACAAGAGATGAGTTTCTCGCTAATACTTCCCATGAATTGAGAAATCCTCTTCATGGAATTATCAATATTACTCAAACGATTTTGGAAACTGAGAAGGACAATTTAAGCAAAGATAATAAGAGAAATTTACAACTTCTTGCGAAAGTTGGCCGAAGAATGTCACTTATTTTAAACGATCTTCTTGATATTACAAGGCTAAAAAAAGGGTCCATTCAATTACAAATTGAATCAGTAAATGTTTTATCAGTCGTTTCTAGTGTTTTAGATATGCTCCGTTTCATGACTGAAGGAAAAAATATTACATTTGAAGTTAAAATTCCTAAAACATTCCCAAATGTGAAAGCAGATGAAAATCGGTTGTTTCAAATTCTATTCAACCTCTTACATAATGCAATGAAGTATACAAATGAAGGAAAGATAAAGATTTTCGCTGAAACAGAAGATGGGATAGCTATTATACGAGTTCAAGATACAGGAATAGGAATGAATCAAGAAGCATTACAGACTATTTTCAAACCATATGAACAAATTGATTCGAGTATGACCGCTATCGCCGGTGGAATTGGATTAGGTTTAAGTATTTGTGAACAATTAGTCAAATTACATGGAAGTACGTTATCGGTTAAATCATCTGTTAATATCGGTAGCACATTTGCTTTCACCCTTCCCATAAATGAAAATCATGAGGACGTAACAGATTTTGAACCAATACCAACTCCCCTACCAAGGAAAGAAGAAAATCGATTGAGTAAGAATCCAATGAGTAAGAATAAAGCTTTATCTTCTATAATAGTTGTTGATGATGATCCTATGAATTTATCCATTCTCGAGAGTATTTTAGGATCCGAACCATATAATGTGGTTACATGTACAAGCGGTCAAGAAGCACTCCATTTATTAAATACAAGAACTTGGGATCTTATCATTACAGATGTTATGATGCCAAATATGTCTGGATACGAGTTAACTCAAAAGGTTCGAGAAAGATATTCACTTACAGAACTTCCGATTTTATTATTGACTGCACGTAGCCAAATCGAAGATATTCAAGCAGGCTTTTATTATGGAGCTAATGACTATGTAACAAAGCCGGTTGAACAACTCGAATTAAAAGCCCGGGTAAAAGTTTTAACAGATTTAAAAAAATCTGTTAAAGATAGAATCCGAATGGAAGCTGCATGGTTACAGGCGCAAATTCAACCACATTTTATATTTAACACATTAAATACAATTGCAGCTTTAAGTGAAGTTAATCCTCCTAAAATGATGGAATTAATAGATGAATTCGGAAACTATTTACATGCATGCTTTGATTCACAAAATTTAAATCAAGTTATACCTCTAGATCAAGAAATAAAAATAGTTCGTTCCTATGTATTCATCCAACAACAACGTCATAGTGAGCGACTGACAGTAGAATGGGAAATAGATAAACATATATCAGTAAATATTCCTCCACTAACTATTCAAACACTTGTAGAAAATGCTATTATGCACGGCATACTAAAACGTTCTAATGGAGGGACTGTACATATACAAATAAGCGAAATACAAGGAGAAGTTCGAATCTCTATTATTGATAATGGGGTTGGGATATCCAAACAAAAACTGCAAAGATTACTAACAAATCAACAAAATAATTCCGATCAAGGTATTGGTTTACTTAATACTGACAAGCGATTAAAACAATTATATGGACGAGGTTTAGATATATCTAGCATTCAAAACATCGGAACCACTGTACGTTTTTATATACCTAAAGAATAGTAAAAATTTATAGCCGTGTTAAAAGGTTGTCTACTTGACCTTTTGACACGGCTATTGTTTTAGATATGATCATGTTTAACTTTCAATTCCCACTAACTTTTCCAATATATTAGCTACCCCATCTTCGTCATTTGAAGTTGTAACTTTTTTAGCATATCTTTTTAATTCGTCAATCGCATTTTCCATAGCAATTGGCAACCCACAAAGTTTAAATAACCCTAAATCATTAAAGTCATCACCAAATACCATTGTTTTTTCTAAAGAAAGATCTAATCTGTCTGCAATATTTGCAATGGCTGTTTCTTTTGAGACTCCTACTTTCATTATTTGTATAAGCTTAGCTGAGTCAGTCATAATAATATTTACTTTATCACCAAACTTTTGTATAAAGTACTCTGTATTCTTTACGTTTGACAATAGTATTTTTGTAGGGCTTTTTAGTTTCATTTCTTCGATCTCAATCATTTCAGGTTCCTTAGATACTTTTATAAATGAGCGATAATCAATCTCTTTATAACTATACTAGGAATCATTAAGCTCAATAGAAAATACGTGATCGGTTTCATTGATCATTAAATAATCAATAATTTGATTGTTAATGCTTGAATCAATAGGATAATGTCCATTTGCACAAACGGATAGTAATCAGTTCTGCTATAGTAATACAAAAAACTTAGAAATAAAAACCCCACCGAAACAGATTAATATCAAACCAGCGATAATTGATACCCTCTTAATCCACTGTTGGTTTAAAAAGGCTTTAGCGTATTTCACTAAAATCATTAAAAGAATATCATGAATTAAAATACCCAAAATAATGCCAACGGCCATTATGCTAAAATCTAGTTTATCGTAGTTTTGTATTTTATCGGATAATAATGTACCGAAAACACTAAACCAAAAAACAAGATTCCCTGGCGTAATTGCCACTAAAAATCCATTCCGATAAGAACTCAAATATGATTTTTTTTCAACATTATTATCGTTAGTAAAGTTATAGGAAGCTTCTTTAATACTACAATAACCTAAATAAAATAAGAATATGGCTCCAATCAACCACATGAATTGTTGCAAAATAGGCGATATTAACAATGGTCCAGAACTAAAATACACAATAACAATCATAAGAACATCAATTGTCATTCCTCCTAATCCAACACTCCAACCGTGCATAAAACCATTTTTTAATCCTTGTCGAATCATTTCAATTGAAATAGGTCCAATCGGTATAGCTACAGATAAGCCTAGAATAATACTACTGACTAGTAACACTTGAATACACCCCGCTTTTTTTAATCTATGTAATAGCGAAATGATACTAAAATATTGTCATTTCAAAAAGGTATAGATTATAATTTTTAAAAATGTCAGTTTAGGAGTGATGATCATAAACGAGTTATTGTTTCATATTGACAAAAATAGTCCTATACCTCGCTACGTACAAGTTTATAAAAAAATAAAGAAAGAAATAATGGAAGGAAAAATACCTCCAAACTCTAAATTACCTTCCATTCGAAATTTAGCAGATGCATTGAATCTTAGCCGTAATACGACGCAGCTCGCCTACGAACAATTACTTGCTGAAGGTTTTGTAAGGAGTGAAAGCAAACGTGGATATTTTGTAGAACGGTTACCTATAGACAATTATTCAACATCTTCTATAAAGGTAAACTTTCAACAAACCGTTAAAAGTCCATCGAAAGATATGATTGACTTCCGTCTAGGTGCTGTTGATGAAGAGCATTTCCCATTAGATAGATGGCGTATCCTTTCTAATCGTATCTTAAAAGACTCATCGATATATACGTACGGTGATCATCAAGGTGACCCTCTTTTAAGAGAATCTATAGCGAAATATTTGTATCAATCTCGAGGTGTAAATGCTAGTGCAGATCAAATTATCGTTGGGAGTAACACTCAACAACTATTGTTTCTATTATGTTTGTTATTGAAAAATCAATTTCATTCTATTGCTTTTGAAGAACCCGGATACCAAGGCGCTAAAGAAGTTTTTCGTCAATTAGGTTTTGACATTGAGTCAATACCTGTAAATTGTGATGGCCTTCAGCTTCAAACACTTGAAAAAGCGAATAGTAAACTAGTTTATGTCACTCCCTCACACCAATTTCCGTTAGGGATGATCATGCCTATACATAATCGTTTAGCACTGTTGAATTGGGCTGAGAAGCAAGATGGCTATATTATTGAAGATGACTATGATAGTGAATTTCGTTATAAACAAAAACCTATCCCAGCCATGTTTAGCTTAAATAATAACGAAAGAGTTATTTATATAGGGAGTTTTTCCAAAGCGCTTTTACCCTCCATTAGAATCGGGTATCTAGTCTTACCGAATTCACTACTCAAAAACTATAAAAAAATAAAGTTACTTTTCGAACAAAGCGCCTCCAACATTCACCAAAGAACATTGCACTATTTCATCGAGGAAGGCGCATGGGGTGTTCACATAAATAAAATGCGCAGCATTTATAAGAAAAAGATGATAAAAATTAAAGAAGTTATGCAACAATATACTCCACCTTCTATCAAACTAAGCGATACAACCTTAGGAATGCATATTATCTTAAAAATTCATACAAGTAAAACTGAAGATGAACTAATTGAACTAGCCGCTCAGCATCATATTAAAGTGTATAAAACTTCAATCTATTATGAGACTCCCAATGTAAATACTGGTTTTGTACAACTCATGTTAGGATTTGCTGGTCTTACAGAATTTGAAATAGAAAAAGGCTTAAAAACATTAATGCGCATTTATAAGGATTAATTGCGTACCTATTCATTGTCCAGGAATGCTTTCCCTTAAAAGGAGCTGTGATTTCAGCTCCTTTTTGTACTACTACTCTCATTCAAATTAGTCTTATCACACATTCTCCTTTAGTTTAGAAATTATTTCCACCAAAGAAGGATTCTCATGTTCAAAGAAGTCACTCATTGGACAATTCATGTTAGAAAGTCGGTTCAAAACAAATGGAATAGTAAATTGCTCCATCTTAAGATTTTCATTAACCTCATCCCACAAAAGCGGCGTAGCAACCGTCGCATCTTCCTTGCCACGAGCGGAATAAGGGCATATAATCGTCTTTCCTTCCGCATGCTGGATGAAATCAATATAAAGTTTACCGCCTCGATTCTTTTTCAATCGTTCAATTGTAAAATCAGCTGGAAACTGTTCAACTAAATAATGAGCAATAAACGACGTGAACAGCCTTGTTTCTGTATATGTAAATGCACAGTTAGCAATCGGAATATGAATCTGTATACCCTTGCTACCTGAAAGCTTTGGATAGCTCACTATATTAAAGCTATCAAAAATCTTTCTCATCTCTATAGCTGCCTTAATAGCTAGATGAAAACGATCTCGACTAGGTGGATCCAAATCAAAAACAATTTCTAACGGTTGATCTGCATTAATGGTTTGAAATGGAATATGAAACTCGATAGCTAATTGATTCCCTAGCCAAAGTAAAGTAGATAAGTCATTACAAACTACAAAATGATTCCCCTCTTTTTCTTTTCTTTGAATAAAGCTAGGAGCATAATCTGGACAATTCTTTTGAAAAAAAGATTCACCTGAAACACCGTTCGGATAACGAATAGTAGTTAAAATTCTCTGTTTTAAAAAAGGAAGCATAAATGGCGAAACCAGTGAAAGATACGAAATAACCCCTTCCTTAAGAATAAGCGGGTTTTCCCAGATTACTTTATCTAGATTCGTATATTTAACCTCAATTTCAACAGATGTATAATTCAAAACTAACCGTTCCAACGTACATTGTTCCCACTCTATATCAAATTGGAAAGACATAAAAATAGTATCACATAACTGGTCATTCTCCATTGTTTGAAACGATAATTCAATGCATATTCCTGGATCAATATGGACCATTCCATCAACACTTCTCTTTTGATTACTCAATATGGTCTGAATTAACATATTTTTTTCTTGCTCTTTCAAACCTTGAGAAAACATTCCTAGTTCAACAACCTTATTAAACCTCTTAATACCAATCAAAAATTCCTCGTTTTTACTATTCCATCCTAAGATAAAAAAAAACCTTTATATCTCTTGTCTGTTTTAGGAAACAATCTTTTCATCATGCATCTTCCTTTTTATTCGGGTATTGTACAGATTTTCGGATCTTGATCAACAAATGCTTGAATACTTGGCTGTCTAAGTGAATGCCCTTTTGGCCATTCAATATATTGAACCTTTACCGTTAAAATCGGTTGCAACCATTGCACACCTTTCATTCGTTCGGGCTCATTTATGAAAGGTCTTTTATTGATTTTCAAAGGTTCTATCGCACTTGTAAGGTTTACCCAATCCATCTTAGTAAGTTTCCCAGTTCCAACATGTCCTATGTACCAAAATTGATTTTGTTCATCATAGAGTCCAATTAATAATGAATTTACTACGCCTGACCTATACGTAACCCCACCAATAACCGCTATTAAATCCTTATAATTTTTTACTTTTCTCCACTCTGAATTTTTTCCATTTATAATGTATCGGCTGTTTAGGTTTTTACAAACAATTCCTTCTAAATTATGAAGTTTGATGACTTCAAATAATGGTAATCCATCATGTTGTGTTTGGACAATTTGAATGTATTTACTGGGTTTTATAATTTTAGAAAGTAGATTTAATCTTTTATCAAGTGAATAATTATTGATCCATTCTCCGTTTAAAAAAATTACATCAAAAATTATGTAATATACGGGTACAGATTGCATTACTTGTGCAACTCTCTCCATACGACGAAGCCCATCGCGTCTCATTACTTCATGGAATGATGGATTACCATTTTGGTCAAGAGAAATTACTTCTCCATCTAAAATGACTGAACTGGCATTACAATATTCTTCTACATTTGTTAATTCAGGAAAATGATTTGTACGCTCATTCAGCTTTCGGTTGAAAAGACGTACTTCCTTGCCATTAAAATATGTAAGGATTCTGACACCATCCCATTTAATTTGACTAATCCACTCTTTACCCACTGGTATTTCTTCAACACTTATCGGTTCGAACGGTACAATCGGTTTTAAGTCCATAACTATCTCCTAAATTATTTTTTTAAAATTAAATACCATTGTCTATTTAAAAAATAAATAATATAAATACTATTCTTTTCCATGTTCAATTGAATTAATTCAAATAAAATCCAGTCGTATACTATCACTTAACCTTTAACTGAGCATGGTTACGTAACAGTTTGAATTTTGACATAAAAAAACACAATAATAGCTACCTCAAAAGGCAACCATTATTGCGTGCGTAGATAAGCTATTTTACTAGATTTATAATACTTTACGTTTAACTAACATCCGGCAGCTAGCATCTAGATATTCACAATTCCCTATATATAAAAAGAGCTTGGACTTCAAGTTTGTATTCTATAGGTCGGATGTGTTCAATAATGAAGAAAAACTTACTATTATATATTGAGTGAAAAAAACTCCCAAGATTACTTGACAAAATAAACTTATAAAAATATACTCACTTACATAAAGTAATTAACAAACAATCAAGGAGAATAAAACAATGACAAAAGTATTATTTATCAAAGTAAATGATCGTCCTGCAGATCAAGCAATTAGCACAAAAATGTATGAAACATTCCTCAATACATATAAAGAAGCAAACTCAAATGCAGAAATTATTGAGCTAGATCTTTTTAAAATTGATCTTCCTTACTATGGAAATACAGCTATTACTGGTGGGTATAAACGCAGCCAAGGTTTAGAATTAACTGAAGAAGAAACAAAAGCTGTAGAAGTAGTAGATCAATACTTAAATCAATTCTTAGAAGCTGAAAAAGTAGTGTTCGCTTTCCCATTGTGGAATTTCACAGTTCCTGCTCCACTAGTGACTTATATTTCTTATCTTTCCCAAGCGGGAAAAACATTCAAATATACAGAACAAGGTCCAGTTGGTTTAGCTGGTGACAAAAAAGTTGCCGTATTAAGTGCTAGAGGCTCAGACTACTCTTCTGAAC
>NZ_JBALMO010000114.1:13765-16052 GCF_036963345.1 Bacillus sp. JJ722 | reverse complement strand
ATGGAAATGGCTGTTAACTATGTCACAACTCTCCTTGGTTTCTGGGGTATTTCAGAATCCGAAACTGTAGTTATCGAGGGACATAATCAATATCCTGAGCGCTCACAAGAAATAATCGCAGACGGTTTAGAAAAAGTTGCTACAGTTGCTTCAAAGTTCTAATTTCATGGTGACGTAAAATATCCGCCCGTAATACGTGCGGATATTTTACTATTCAAAAAAGCTAAAAACCCCCTTATTTGGATAATTTTAACTTTCTCAACTATAAAGAACCACTCTTCATTTTATTATTACTATGAATAAAACTTATTAAAAAAATACGGATGCTCATTAATTTTTGGAAAATAATAAAGAAGGTAGAATTTTTATTTTATGTTGGAATTAATGTAATAGTTTGTGGTAGGAGGATGTATCCATGAATCATCATAATTGTGACTTTTCTCCAATGCATCAAGCATTAACAGCAGGTATTCATCAAGTTATAGCAACACTTCAAAGTAACCTAGAGGTATTAGAAAATAACGGAAACTGTCTTTTGAAAAATTTTGAGGAAGTAAGAGAAACGTTTACACAACTTGAAATGACAGCCGCCTCTTTTTATTTAAATTGTTATTTATCTCCATTTACAGACAAATATGTAGATTTATCTACAAGTGTGCAAAACATGTCTAAGCGTAAACATGGAGGATTGATTGTAATTCAACGGGAGGATTCTTTAGATTCTCTAATTCAATCAGGAATTCCATTAAAGGCCACTTTAACACATTCATTATTAGAGTCAATCTTTTTTCCTGGAAATCCCCTTCATGATGGAGCTGTTTTAATTCAGGAAAATGAAATTGTTTCTGCAGCACATGTCCTACCTCTATCGAAAAAACTTACAGGAGAGAAAAAAATGGGAACACGTCACCGAGCTGCTTTAGGATTAAGTGAACAAAGCGACGCTTTAATACTCGTGGTTTCTGAAGAAACGGGTAAGATTACTTTTGCGCTCGGTGGAGAGTTTTATCCCATTAACAACGGAACTGTATAATTGAAATTGACTTTTGCAAAAGTAAAGGAACAAAGCGTCAATATAAAACTAGATATATTCTTCTATAGTTAAGTAGTAAACAAATTATAATTCTAGCTCGAGTAATAAAAATAATAGTTATATTAAAAAACTGTGGGGGGGGTATGTACCCTAAAACATCTAACGTTGCAGGGTACAATTTTAACCTTTTGTTAGTTGAGATAAAGCTTGTCTCCCTCCCACCTTTCTTCCCTCCCCTTCGCAACCCACGATACACACCAGAAGGATCGGAATTATTTTCAATTAGGCTTTTTCTTTCCCCTAAAAGAAACAAGAACCACGGAAATAGTCATACATCCACTTCCCTTTTCTAAATAGGAAAGCTAGCTAGTTTTCTTTGATCTCGCTTTCGCTTTTTTCGGCTTTGCCGGAGCTACGGGTTTCGTTTTATCAATTGAAGCTTGCAAGGCTGTCATAAGATCAACTACATTATTTCTATCTTCATTAGCCGGAGCATCAGGTGTTGATACGTACTCATTCTTCTCCATCTTTTCATGTATAAGCTTTTCAAGCGCTGTACGGTATGTGTCGATGTACTTTGTAGGATCAAAATTTGTAGTTAATTGATCGATAAGCATCATCCCAATATCAAATTCTTTTTCCGACACGATAGTATTGTCTGTTACACCGATGGGTGCATCTTTTGAATTACGTACTTCATCTGGAAAATGAAGTGTTTCAAGTAATAAAATATTATTGTGAGGTCTAACGGCAGCTAAACGTTCTTTGCTTCTAATAGTAATTTTAGCTATCCCAATTTTTTTTGATTTTTTTAGTATTTCCGATAGTAAAGCATACGGCTTTGAGCCACCACTATCGGCACCCACATAATAGGTCTTATCATAATAAATAGGATCAATTTCTGAGAGCTTCACAAAATCTATAATAGCTACTTGCTTTTGCTCATGCTCTTCCTTTAATTTCGTTATTTCTTCTTCGGTTATCTCAATATAACGACCATTAGCCGTTTCATATACTTTTATGATTTCATCACTCGTAACATCATCATCACATTCTGCAATCTTCTTATACTTAATAGGAGACAAACACTCCTTATGAAATTGTCGAAATTTAATATCACGGTCCTCAACAGCTGAAAATAATTTAACAGGAATATTAACTAAACCAAACGAGACACTACCCTTCCAAACTGTATGCATATGAATTCCTCTTTCCATTCTTTTATCCCGTTCTAACTGGCGCTAAGACTCCCAC
>NZ_JBALMO010000114.1:320-13735 GCF_036963345.1 Bacillus sp. JJ722 | reverse complement strand
ACCCTCACCGATTAAAGTTTCACTTTATCCTTAGAATTTGTAATCAATATGGAAATATGCAGACAGCTTATAAGAAATTCTATTAATAAAGTAAAGTCCTGTCTGAATATATTTTCATACCTAATACACAATAGTGATAAAGGAGTTGAAATCATGAAACATATTCCCGCTTTCTTAGTAAAATGTGTTGCGAGTTTTTTTATTTTGTGTTTGGTTCTAGGTTATTTTTATAACATGTCTTATTTTGAAGTATTTTTAATCACAATCGTTCTAAGTGTTTTTGCTTATATTTTAGGCGACATGCTAATTTTATCAAGAACAAATAACATAGTCGCTACTATTAGCGATTTCGTTTTAGCATTCTTCTTTACATGGGGGTTGAGTACAACCCTGACAAATGATAACAATGCATTTTTCATTAGGTCATTTTTTGCCGCCGCTAGTTTAGCTATCTTTGAATATTTTTTCCACAAATACTTAGTTAAAAAAGTTTTTATCGATAAAGAACATATGCAACAACAAAAAACAACTCTGCGTTATCAAACAGAGGTTTCAGAAGAGTTTCATCCAATTAAAACAGAGGAACTTAGCAACTATCACAAGCCGAATGAATAAGTGATTTTTTGATTCAGTCTTTATTGGCTGGATCTTTTTATTTTTTAACAAAAGTGACTCATTAACCTCCTAAAAACTCCCTCTTGAAAAGAAGAACATTTGTTCGTATAATTATCAATAAAAAGAACATTTGTTTGCATAAATATTACCGAAAGAGCATATGTTAAAGATTAAAAGGGATGATTTATAATGGCGTATCAAGATAGAGGAATGATGAAATGGCAAGGATTTGTATTATCAGAACACAATGAAGATATGAGTTATCATAATCGAAAAAAGACTGTTCCTATCTTCTTAGATGAACAATCTCTAGAATTATTCAACGAAATGTTACTTCTATCTCATAAAAACCAATCAACTATTAAAATTGAGTATGCTTATACTCACGATCCATATGAGTCTGTCAAACATGCTATAGGATATGTTTGGAAGTATGATGCCATTATTAAGGGTATTCATTTAAAACACATTGATGGCACAAAAGGCGAATTTATCCCAATTACAGAAATTCGATCAATATCAGAGGTAGACAGCTATGGAATTTAACCTATCTACCCTACCACGAAGAGATATTTTATGTGTCGATATGAAATCTTTTTTTGCGGCAGTTGAATGTGTTAAGCGCGGCCTAGATCCCTTGACTGCTTATTTAATTGTTATAGGAAAGAAAGAACAACAAGGATCTGTTGTATTAGCATCCTCACCTGCTGTAAAAAAAGAATTCGGGATTAAGACAGGTAATCGTCAATTCGAGATTCCAAAAGATTCGCGTATTATTATAGCCGAGCCTAGTATGAAACTTTATTTATATATAAATCGCATCATTCAAGACATATTCAGAAATTATGTTAGTGATGACGACCTTCATATATACTCAATTGATGAATCATTTCTTGATGTAACAGCTTCTCGTAAATTATTAGGTGATAAATTTACAA
Organism: Bacillus sp. JJ722; assembly: GCF_036963345.1. Classification (NCBI taxonomy): domain Bacteria; kingdom Bacillati; phylum Bacillota; class Bacilli; order Caryophanales; family Bacillaceae; genus Bacillus; species Bacillus sp. JJ722. The sequence continues at coordinate 12,182 of NZ_JBALMO010000114.1, read as the reverse complement.
TCGCTAAAAAAATACAAGCAGCTATTGAACATGAATTAAACCTTTGTGCAACAATCGGAATAGGGGACAATCCTCTACTTGCCAAGTTATGTCTTGATAACGAAGCGAAAAAACGACCTGATGGAATCGCTTATTGGAGTTATGAAGATGTTCCAAATACTGTTTGGAAAATTAAAAAGTTAACCGATATGTGGGGAATCGGCCCACGCACCGCAAGAACGCTAAATAGAATGGGTATATGTACAGTATCTGGTCTTGCCAAATACGATGTTAAACTATTGAAGAAAAGATTAGGTGTCATGGGTGAACAACTATATTACCATGCATGGGGTGTGGATTTTAGCCGACTAAGTGAAAAAGTTCCACCACGAGAAACAAGCTATGGAAAGAGTCAAATATTATTACGAGATTATCAAGACGCACATGAAATTGAAACAGTCATATGTGAAATGGCAGACGATGTTGCGGCTCGTTTACGCAAGCATAATGCCGTTGGAGAAGTAGTTCATTTAACTGTTGGCTTTAGCAAACAAGAATATGAAAAAGGCTTTTCACAACAGATGAAATTAGAAACGCCTACTGATTTAACCTCAAGAATTACAGAAGTTTGCCTTACTATTTTTCGCAAGAGATACAATAGACAAATTGTACGTTCGATCGCCATCTCAGTTGGGAAAATTTCATCTAAAACGAATATGCAGCTTAACCTTTTTGCAGATACAGAAAAAATTCAAAAAGAAGAAGCTCTAGATGCTACCATTGATGGTATTCGAAATAAGTTTGGAAAAACAGCTATATTGAAAGCATCGTCGTATACAAATGGAGGAACCGCTCTTAAAAGGGCTGGCTTAGTTGGTGGACATCAAGGATGATGATATGTTCCTCCTTTAACTCATTAAGACATTAGCTCTTCAGCTAATGTCTTTTTTATTGGTTTTGTATCCTTCTTTTACAACAAAATCACTTTATCCTAAGTAAGCTTTTAACATCCACATATTTTTCTCTAAAGTTGCTTTTATTCCTAAAAATAAATCGCCAGTTTCTTCATCTTTTTCTTCACTCGCTATTTCTAACAGTGTATCAATGTCATTTGCAATTTCTATGAAATCATTCAGTATAATTTCAACCATTTCATTTGCATTTTCAGAGTTACTTGCTTCTTTAATGGTTGCGATTTCTAATACTTCTCGTAATGTACCTACTGGTTGCCCATTTTTAGGTTTAATCTCTACCAGTTAAGGAGTTACTATATTTAAATTAGTAGTAAAATTATCTAATAATGATAAAAAGTCATTTAGTTGGTTTTGATCTCCTATCAAATTCAATTTACCAGCAGTCATCGCTTGATCTAGTGTGAGACGACCAAATGCAATCATATAGAACGTTAATTTATCAGAAGTCAGTGTCACATCTGGATTAGTATCTAGCTTATTTTCCTTGCTGTTCAATACTGAATTTTCTAAATAAACGGTATAATTTTGATTAATATCTGAGAGGGTTACGTTTATAGTTATTCTTTTACCATCTGCTTTTGGACCGTTTAATTTTACTGATAATAACTTAAAGAATTCCTTTACTGGAATATTATTTGCCATTGTAGAAGTATTAAATGTGGTAGTTATTAAACCATTTCTTAACTCCGACGCTCCAACAAGATAAAAATTGCGCCAAATAGCAGATTCGGCTTGATAGCCTAATTGTTCATAGGTTTCAGCTAATAGTGTTTTTGCTTCTGTATTATCTGGTTCCGCCATGACAACATTCTTTAATACTTGAGCAACCCAGCGATACTCACCTTTTTCAAAATCAGCTTTTGCTTGCCTTACTATCTTTTTTGCTCCACCCATGTATTGCACATATTTTTGACCTGTTTCTACTTGAGGTAGAGGATCTAAATCAGAAGGATGCGCGCTATAAAATCCTAAATAATAATTGTAAACACCTTTTGAATTATGCTTTAAAGTACCATAATACCCGCGATTACCCCAATGCTTACTTAATGAATCCGGGAATTTAATTGTTTCCGCAATTTCATCCATATTATATCCATGGTTAGCAAGGCGAATCGTTTGATCATGCATATATTTATATAAATCACGTTGCAATTTCATATGATTTAAAGCACGTTCTTTTCCCCATATAGGCCAAGCATGTGCCATAATCAACGCTTCAATTGCTTCATTTTCAAATAAATCAATAGTTTTATCAATTGCTTCCGTCCATGATAAAGCGTCTCGAGTTTTTGCACCTCTTACCGCATAAATTTGATTCATGGATTTATTTAGGTTATCTGAAACAAATAATGAATTGTAATCATGAATATAAAAATGCATTTGAACAGGCGCTTCTGTATTAGGAGTTAGTAAAAATTGAAAGGTTATACCATCTATAATCATAGTTTCGATTTCATTCTTAATTTCGACATTCGGCTGTTTATAGCTCATTTGACCCGTGCCAAAGGTATGACCAATACCCATAGATACATACCCCTTGGGACCAGCAGAAATAGGCAAACCAGCTTGATATTCAGCGCGACGGCTCATAATGGGCCCTAAAAGAACATTCTCACTTAATGCTTCATCTGAAAAATATTCAGGAGCAATAATTGGAATTTCGGGATTTTTGGCATACTCTAAAACGCCCTGTATACCTGCAAAATGATCCATATGACTTTGACTTATAATGATGGCTGTTACTGGCTTCTTAGGTCGATGTTTAAAATATAATTCCATAGCGTCTTTTGCAGCTTCATTACTACTTGATACATCACAAACAATAACTCCTTCTGTACCTTCTACTATAATTGTACTGCATATACTTCGTCCTCGAATTTGATAGACTCCATCCACTACTTTAAATAACCCATTTATAGTGTGTAGTTGTGAGTTTCGCCATAAGCTTGGATTCACCGTATCAGGCGCACTGCTATCGATATCAATATATGACAGACTTTCAAAATCCCAAATCACTTCTCCTTCATCGTTTTTTCCATTCGTTTCAAAAGGTGCGATAAAGCCTCTACGTGCATCTTCAAAGTCTTGCCTGTCCTCGAAATTCAGATTGCTATACACTTTTTCTTGTATTTTTTTTGTAAAGGAAGTAGCTGGCATAGATTCAGTGATTACAATACTTTTCATTTAATAACCTCCATAAAATATTTTTGGAATGTATCTTCAAAATCTTAAATTACTAACTGGTCAATAGTTTATTTTTCTTACTAGTCGACTTTTTCCAAATCATTGAATGTCCATTGAAACTCTTTATTTTTTACAGAATAATCTACAAAATACAAACGAAAAATTAAGAAGAATGGCTTATCCTTTTCTGTGGAAATCCAGTTAGATTCTTTTCCAGCTGGAGGCTCTGGAGAAAAAAAGAGATCAATAGAGCCGTCCTCATTCTCCTGCAAATTTTGATTGTATGAGTCAAGCCCAACAACTGTGGCTTCTCTTATAAATGCAGATGAATAGTAATCGTAAACATTTATAGACCAAAACTCATTCTTAGGTAGCTTGGCGTGTGGTGGAATGCGCAGACAATATGTATTCGTTCCGTCCAAGTCATCCCCATTACTATCTCTATATGATTTGATGTATAAATTTGGCGCCGGTGTTTTACTAGGGCCAAATGCAGCGACAAACATTCCCGATCGCTCATCGATAAACAGGCATTTCTCTGGATCTAAAAAGGAGAAAAAAGATTTTCCCGTATTTTTCAATATAGACTGCCACTGAAGATTTTCCCACCATTTAACCCCATCGTTTTTAAATTTTTCGCACATAAAGACCAGCGCTTCGGCTATTGATTTGCGTAAAATTTCGGTCATAGCTTCGTCTGGATTAAAAGTCAAATCTTTGCCTATTCCAAGAGAAAGAAGCTGTCCCATTATAGCCAAATCACGTTCGTAAATAGGCTCTTCCGATATCATACGCGCAAGCGAAACATAAAATCGTTCATCAAAATTAGCTAAGCCGTTAAAGAGGACATTTGTCATATCTATAAAGTTAGAAGATTTCGGTTCGCTGGAAAGAGGATAAATTTTAAACTTTTTGATGAATTTAACCACGTTTTCCGTTTCCTCTACTTCTTTTGTTTTAGGAACAATTCTAAGTAGGCTATAGATGTTATTAGTAGAAAATTGTACAGGAATATATCCACGAGGAACATTTTCTTGATACCCAGGTGGCAATAACAAAAATTTCCCGCCTTTTCCTTCATCTATGCCTTTTACACCTATATCTATAATGGGAAGATGCCATGAGTCGATTAGTGAACCCCAAAGTGCTGCCTCTTCTTCCGGGGGTACCTCAACAACAATAGGTCCTTGTTTTAAATTACAGAAAAACATTGCATAATTTGTAGTATTATTAGGAGTTGTAGCTTGATATTTCCAATCTGCAAATTTAGGGTAATAAATTATATCATTGTACTGAGCATTAGCATCGTTAAAGTAAGCCTGGCGCATGGCATCAAAATTAACTAGTGGCATGCCCCAAATTGCAGCTTCCACAGCTCTGCGCTCAATTTCGTTCTTTTTTAGTTGTTCTCTTGTAAATTTTAATTGTTCTTTTGTTAATATTAATGACATAGTTAGTGAAACCCCTCTCGAAATTAATTATTCTATTAGAACAAAAAACTAACTTGGCATTAGGAGGAAGTATTTTGCCAATTTCCTGTGGAGATGTTTTTTATTAATCAGCAAAGGGTGATATTCCAAATGATTCTCAACTTAGAGCAATCAGGAAATATATTCGAGGCATAAAACTCTCAGGACTAATTTAACAAGACAAAGATAAATGAAAAAGTGTCAACAAAAAACATTTTGTTTTTCATTGGCACTTTTATTTTACGGACTTTTTCAGTGGTCTCACTTTCTCTTACGCTTTTTTAAAAAAGGTAGAGCAGGTATAGCTTGAGTTGATACGTAATTTTTCATATTAACCCTACATAGCTATTTGTATTAAATTAACATTCATATTAAACCGAATAAGTATCATCTATGATTAAAATAGGCTTGATTACGGAACCATTTACTGAGTCAATAGAAGCTTGATTGATATCTTCAAAGTTATAATATTTTACTAATTTGTCGAATGGGAATCTCCCTTCTCTATAGAATTTCGCTAATTGTGGAATGGATAATTGCGGAACGCCATCCCCCATTATTACACCTACCATACTTTTGCTTACCAATGATAATTCTGCCGTTGGATTAATTTCGATACTATTTTTTGATACAGCCACCGGTGCAAAAAAGCCACCTTTTGCTAAAACGGTTAATGCTGTTTTCATTACAGGACCTACACCAGTTGTATCAACTGAATAATTAACACCTAATTCATCAGTTATTTCTTTCACCTTTTCAATAGGATCTTCTAGTTTACTATTTATTACATGTGTTGCGCCAAGATTTTTAGCAATTTCTAAGCGGCTATCATGAATATCCACAGCAATAATAGTTGAACATCCTTCTATTTTAGCGGCCATCATAGCAGCTAAACCTACTGCTCCTGTACCAAAAATAGCGATAGATGAACCGACTTTCGGTTTTAACCCATTAATTACTGTACCGCTTCCGGTTAAAAAACCACAGCCTAATGGACCTATCAAGCGTAAATCTAAATCTTTATCTACTTTTGTTAAGTTACTTTCCTGGGTTAATGCATGTGTTACAAAGGATGAGTAACCATAGAGATTTCCTACTGGTGTACCATCTTCTTTATGAAATGCATAGCTACCATCACCTCTGACACCTTGATAATTCAATTTCATCCAATCATTGCAAACAGCCGGATGCCCGGTACGACAGCTTGTACAATGCCCACAATAAGCGTAAGACATAACCACATGATCTCCGACTTTAAACGATTTTACGGCCTCTCCTACTTTTTCAACAATCCCGGACCCTTCATGACCTGGTACCATTGGTAAAGGGGCTGAGCCCGATGATCCACCTTTTCTAACGGTTTCATCTGACATGCACATACCTGAAGCAACCATTTTCACTAATATTTCGTCTGGTTGCATCTCCGCTAATTCTAGAGTTTCTAATTGATATTCTTCTCCTGATCTATTTATAACGGCTGCTCTTACCTTCATCATCATGCCCTCCCATTAGTTTAATCTAGATTTAGCCAAACACTTTTCATCTCTGTATACATATCGATAGCTGCTGCACCATTTTCCCTACCGATACCACTTTGCTTATAACCTCCAAATGGTGAAGCTGGATCCATAAGACCATATGTGTTAATCCACACATTACCTGTTCTGAGCGCATGAGCCACTTTATGTGCTTTGCGAACATCTGTGGTGCAGATTCCTCCACCCAAACCATATATGGACTGGTTAGCCATTTTGATGGCTTCATCCATATTATCGAAAGGAATTGCGGATACGACTGGACCAAAAATCTCTTCTTGCGCAATCGTCATACTATTCGTTACATTTGCAAATACAGTCGGTTTTACAAAATAGCCTTTATCTAGACCATCAACCTTTGCCTCTCCGCCTATTACTAATTCAGCGCCTTCGTTTTGTCCAATGTCTATATAATTTAAAATAGATTTTTTTTGCTGTTCTGAAATAACAGGTCCTAAGACGGTGGATGGTGCAAACCCATTACCCAATGTATACGTTTTCGTATAATCTGCCAAATCAGCTACAAATCTGTCATATATGTTCTTTTCCACAAATAAACGTGATCCTACAAAACATACTTGACCCGAATTCGTAAAAATGGCATTAGCAGCATTCTTCAGTGCCAATTCATAATCAGCATCAGCAAAGATAATGTGCGCAGACTTTCCGCCCAACTCTAAGGTTACTTTCTTTATGTTGGAAGCACCTGATCGCATAATTTGTTGTCCAACTTCCGTCGAACCAGTGAAGGCGATTTTATCTACAAGTGGGTGTTCGGTTAACGCATTGCCCAGTGTTGAACCAGGACCTGTCACAATGTTAACAACACCATCTGGAAACCCTGCCTCTTGAACCAATTCACCTAAACGTAAAGTCGATAACGGTGTTTCGGAAGCAGGTTTTAATATGACCGTATTCCCTGTCGCTAATGGCGGTGCTAATTTCATGACTGCTAACGGTAAAGGAACGTTCCAAGGGTTAATGGCACCACAAACGCCGATTGGCTCCCGTCTTGTGTAATTAAATATATCTCCTGGTACTGAAACAGGTATCGTTTCTCCTGTAAATTTAGTTGCCCATCCAGCAAAATAACGGAATTGTTCTGCGCAACTGTTTGCATATCTTGAAGTGAACATTAAAGCTCTCCCATTATCCAGTGTTTCAAGGTGAGCTAATTCTTCAGCATTTTCATCAATGAGGTCAGCGAGCTTTAACAAAAGATTTGCCCGCGCTGCAGGCTTCATTTTTGACCAAGGTCCATCATCAAAAGCTTTACGAGCTGCTTGAACGGCCCGATCAATATCTTCCTTTCCACCTTTGGCAACTGTAGTAATAACATCTCCTGTTGCTGGATTGATGGTTGGCGTTCTCTCTTCTGAGATTGCATCTACCCATTGACCATTGATGAGCATCTTTTTCGGTGTGGAAATAAATTCGGCCGCTTTAGGATGTAGCGGAATTATAGTAGTAGTAGACATACTGGTCCCCTCCATTTATTCTCAATTTTTTTACACTACAGTGCTTGCAGAGGAAACTAAAGAAAATCCCTCATAGCCGTTAGCCGCAATTTCATCGCATTTCTTGCGGTAGTTTCCAACACCACCGAGATAAATCAAAAATCCGCGCGGTTTACCCTCAATATTCGCACCCGTGTACCAGGAGTCCGTTTTTGTGAAAAGCGTGGCTTCGGCGACCTCCCTGCAATGCTTACTCCAGGCATCTTCAGCCTCTAACCTTGCTTCAATTGTATCTACATTATGCTTACGAAGATACTCTAAACAATCTCCAATCCATTCCACATGCTGCTCAATTGATACAGGTACGTTGCTGATTGCGGAAGGACTTTCAGGACCGGTAATCATAAACATATTTGGGAAACCAGCGTTGGCGATGCCGAGGTACGTCTTTGTCTGTGCTCCACTAGCCCATTTTTCTTTTAATGTCACACCATCTTTGCCTTGGATATCGATTTTCATTATTGGCCCGGTCATCGCGTCAAAGCCAGTAGCAAAAATAATCATGTCTAATTCGTACTCAGCGTCTTCAGTTCTAAGACCTTTAGATGTAATCTCCACAATCGGTGCTTGCTTAACATCGACCAACGTAACATTCTCACGATTATAGGTTTCAAAGTAATCTGTGTCCTTTATTGGTCGTTTAGTGCCATAATAGAATGTCGGCATCAGCTTTTCGGCCACCGTAGGGTCATGAACAATCTTCCGTATTTTGGAACGGATAAACTCCGCGACAGTTTCATTGGCTTCCTCATTAATCGTAAGATCCTTAAAAGTACCAGCAAAGGATCCTCCTGTCTCCCAAAGTTCCTCCAAAATCCGCTCACGTTCTTCAGGTTCAACTTCTAGCGCTGAAAGAGTAGCTTGCATCGTCGGAACTCCAAGTGTGGATTCACGCATTTTCTTCTTAATCTCTTTAAAATTTTCTTTTGTTTGTCTGATATACTCTGGGTCATATGGATGGTTTCCCGCTGGGGTGCTATATTGTGGTGTTCGTTGAAAGACAGTAAGGTGACCAGCATCCTTAGCAATTACTGGGATGGCCTGAATACCGCTTGAACCAGTACCGATAATTCCAACACGCTTGCCCTTGAAATCTACCTTTTTATCACGAGGCCAATGTCCTGTATGGTACCACTCTCCCTCGTAATTATCTAAGCCTTTAAAATTAGGAAGGTTTACAGCAGACAGGCAACCTAAACCTGTGATGAAGTATTTGGCTGTGACACTGGTACCATCGTCAAGATGAATACGCCATCTATTATTTGTCTCGTCATATTGCGCCGATTGAATCCTGGTCTTGAACTGGATGTCTGAACGGAGATCGAACTTATCGGCTACAAAGTTAAGGTAACTAAGGATTTCATGCTGTTCTGGATATCTTGAAGTCCAAGTCCATTCCTTGTATAGTTCTTCTGAAAAAGTGTAGTTATAATAGATGCTTTCCGAGTCGCACCGTGCTCCTGGATAACGGTTCCAATACCAAGTACCACCAACATTATCACCCGCTTCGAAAACACGTGTTGAAAAACCAGCCATACGTAAGCGATGAAGCGTATATAACCCTGAAAAACCTGCCCCGACAACAACCACATCGAAATTAGATATTTTATTAGGTTTAGTAGATTTCATTACTTTTCTTCCTCCTTACAGATATAATATTTTTTAAACTCAGGATTGTAAGCCCTTTCAAATTAAAGTCTATTGGTCGCAGTTTGATCTATTTTATTTAAAAACACTGCTATTCTAGAAATAGACCCTTTTATTCGCTCAGGAAAAACCATCATATTAGTAAAATACCCATGGATCATCCCTGACTCGTAAACTTCTTCGACTTTAACTCCTGCATTCTTCAGGTGTTCAGCATAAGCCAATCCTTCATCCCGAAGAACATCACATTCTGCAACAATCACCAAAGCTGGAGGTAAATTACTTACATCATCGGCTAATAATGGAGCTACATATTTATTACGCTTATCCTCCTCATTATTCGTATAATGGTTACCAAACCAAATCATCAGGTCTTTCTCCAAGCCATACCCCTTTTCAAATTCTTGATAAGACTTGGTGTCATAACTCAGGCTAGTTACCGGATAAATTAAAATCTGTGCTTCAATGGATGGACCGTTTTGTTCTTTGGAAATTAACGAAACGACAGTGGAAAGATTTCCACCTGCACTATCACCACCAACGACCAAATTAGAAGCATCCCCGTTTATTTCTGATGCATTTTCACTAACCCACTTTAATGCTTCATATGAATCTTCTAATGGAACAGGAAACTTATACTCTGGAGCTTGCCTATAATCCACTGAAACTACAATTCTTCCTGTTCGATTAGCTAGCATCCTGCAACTAGCATCCGATGTTTCAAGATCCCCTATAACCCAGCCACCACCATGATAGTAAACAAAAAGAGGAAAAGGACCTTGGCCTTCAGGCGTGTAAATTCTGACTTTAATTTCAGCACCCTGTCCAACAGGAATCAGCCGGTTCTCAACTTTTGAGAGCGGTGCAAGCTCTACTTCTACAGGGAGACCTTGTGAAAATAATTCTCTCACTGCTTGTGGCTCCATCGTGTGAAAGGCCGGCATTTGACTATACTTTTCTAAATAAAGTTTAGTCTTTGGTTCTAAATTACCCAAAAACATCTTCCTTTCTTAAGAGAATAATTTTTATATTTTAAGTAATTTCTTAAAATATCTATTTTAATATTACATTTTTTTGTATAATATGAATATTCACACTTTAATATAAGGTTATTCCCTAAAAAGGAGGTAAAAAATGACCTCAGAATATACCATTCGAGAACATGTTCGAAAAATCGGTATCATTTCAAATCACGAAGAACAATTATACAAAATTCTTGAAGTCTATTTAGAACTTTTTCCAGTTCAAAATGCTTATTTATTTAGATATTCTCCTTTAGGCTATCTTAAAGAAGGCATTATTTCACTCTCTTCAACTGGGTTAGTAAATATTATAGAAATGCGCGATGATATTCGGACTTTGCCCTTTATTCAAACAGCCGTTCGTGAAAGAAAGGCAAAATACTGTTCTGGAATCGAATTTTTGAAAATAACAAATAGCAAGTACTTATTTTCTCATGACTTCAACTCCATGGTAGTTATCCCCATTTTTTACAGTTCTGTCGTCATTGGATATATTTGCTCTTTAATTAAGGAAGCGACATTAGATGATAAAATACTTTCATCTTTTACCCTTTACGGAAAACTTGTTGGGAAACTCATTGAGGACTCTAATGGAGTAGACAAAAATACATTACTATTAAGTAAGAGAGAATTAGAAACCATGAAGAGAATCGCAAGGGGGGAAAGTACAAAAGAAATGGCTGATTCCATGAAGATAACCGAATCGACCGTGAAACAATATGTTAAATCGGTAGTTAATAAGTTAGGTGCACAAAATCGAACACAAGCTGTCGCCGAGCTATTCCGAAAAGGTATACTTTCTTAATTAGAAAGCTAACCACGATATTTACGCCAATATTTTGGACTTAAGTTTTAAGCAATTGCAATTCCAATACTTCTACTAAATAATAATATAAGACAACAAATTTATATATAAACAGCAAAACCCGAAAAAATAGACTTTTTTTAGTGTCCATTTTTTCGGGTTATAATTCATAAGGTAACTTCCTTTTTTTGCTGATTCTATCATTATTTATGTGTCACATGAGATAAGCCTGTTTATCATTCTATAAATAATCGTGGTGGCTTACAGTATAACAAACCCTCTTTAGTCATCTTCAAAATTCAGGTAATTTCACCACTTCTTGTTCCTTTTTGTGAAAGAAGTTAGAACTAAATAAATTTGTTCTACAATTTGCCATGCATCATACTCTCCATTTACTTTTATGGAATTTAACAACCAATCAAGCTATTGAATGTTTAGGTTTTTAACGCAATCCTCCTTTCAAGCATTGTTGTTTCTTTCACGTTATCAGGTTTAACAAATAATAAGTAAAGAACAGCAATGATGAGATACAGCCCAGCCAGAGTGTATATGGAATAATGGAAACCAAGTGCCAGATTTGCGCCAGCAGCTTGTACGAATATACCAGTTACAATCGGTGCAGATAATTGAGAAATATTGTTACCTAAAGCCAAAATGCTTGACATGAAACCAGCTCTTTCAGGCATCAATCTAATCATAACTTGTACACCCATCGAGACATTAGTAAGAG
>NZ_JBALMO010000114.1:0-229 GCF_036963345.1 Bacillus sp. JJ722 | reverse complement strand
ACACGTGCCTTTCTATAATTCTGTGTTTTTTTGAAAATACGGTCAGAAATAGTTGAGATCAAAAATACCAATACCAAGGCTACAACACCTGTTCCCGAAATCATATATGCCATCTCCATGGGTGCCAATTTGATGACCTTCGTTAAATAAACAGGTGCCCATAATGCCATCCAAGCGATGAGACAAAAAGCAGTTGCCGATAAACTAATGGTTAAAAAACAGGCTGGAT
>NZ_JBALMO010000113.1:0-6780 GCF_036963345.1 Bacillus sp. JJ722 | reverse complement strand
ATATTATAGGATATTCTTAGAATTAGTGTTAAAATGAGCAATAATTCAAATGATTTTGATATAATTGATAACTTTTTATTAATGGAGATGATTTTGCATGACTGAATTACGTAGCAACATGATTAAGCAGGGTATTGACCGTGCTCCGCATCGAAGCTTGCTTAGAGCAGCTGGCGTTAAAGACGAAGACTTCGGCAAACCGTTTATTGCCGTTTGTAATTCCTATATTGATATTGTTCCAGGGCATGTTCACTTACAGGAATTCGGAAAAATTGTAAAGGAAGCAATTCGTGAAGCTGGTGGGGTTCCATTTGAATTCAATACAATCGGTGTTGATGATGGAATTGCAATGGGACATATCGGAATGCGCTATTCTTTACCGAGCCGTGAGATTATAGCTGATTCAATTGAAACGGTTGTATCTGCACACTGGTTTGACGGAATGGTTTGTATTCCAAACTGCGATAAAATCACTCCAGGTATGATGATGGCTGCACTTCGTGTCAATATTCCAAGTATTTTCGTTAGTGGTGGTCCAATGAAAGCTGGTAAAGACAGCGAAGGAAAATCGCTCTCTCTTACATCCGTATTCGAAGGTGTTGGTGCATACCAATCTGGACAAATTGATGAAGCGAGACTACAAGAAATTGAAACTGTAGCATGTCCAACATGTGGTTCATGTTCAGGAATGTTTACGGCTAACTCAATGAACTGTTTAGCAGAAGGTTTAGGTTTAGCTCTTCCAGGTAACGGTACTATTCTTGCTGTTGCTGAAGAACGTAAAGAATTTGTTAAGCGCTCTGCAAAACAATTAATGGAACTAATCAAAAAAGATATAAAACCTCGTGATATTGTTACAATCGACGCGATTGATAATGCATTTGCTTTAGATATGGCGATGGGTGGTTCAACAAATACTGTTCTACATACCCTTGCTTTAGCACATGAAGCAGGATTTGAATACCCTATGGAACGCATTAATGAAATTGCGGCTCGTGTTCCTCATCTTGCAAAAATTGCACCTGCTTCAGATTATCATATTGAAGATGTGCACAATGCTGGTGGTGTTAGTGCAATCATTAATGAATTATTGAAAAAGCCAGGTGCATTTGATGGCGATTGCTTAACAGTTAGTGGTAAAACATTACGAGAAAACGTAGCAGGTGCTGAAATTCTCGATAAAGATGTTATCCACCCATTAGATAATCCTCATTCTGAGCAAGGTGGACTTGCTGTACTTTTTGGAAATCTAGCACCTCTAGGATCCATTGTTAAAGTTGGTGCTGTTGATAAATCGGTAGGTGGTTATCATAGAGGACCTGCAATTTGCTTCGATTCACAAGAAGAAGCACTCTCGGGTATTATCACAGGTAAGGTAAAAGAAGGCGACGTAGTTGTTATTCGCTATGAAGGACCAAAAGGTGGACCTGGTATGCCTGAAATGCTTGCCCCTACTTCACAAATTGTAGGTAGAGGTCTTGGAGCGAAAGTTGGTTTAATTACGGACGGACGCTTCTCTGGAGCATCTCGTGGTATCAGTATTGGTCATATTTCACCTGAAGCCGCTGAAGGCGGTCCGATCGCATTTGTAGAAGATGGCGATATCATTGAATTAGATATGAATAACCGAACAATTCAATTAGAAATTTCTGATGAAGAAATGGAAAAACGTAAAGCAAATTGGAAAGGCTTCGAACCAAAAGTTAAAACAGGTTACCTAGCTCGTTATTCTAAGCTTGTTACTTCTGCTAATACTGGTGGCGTAATGAAAATCTAATTAAAATAAGAAAAGTCCTTTCAATTAGGTGTATAACCTTTGAAAGGACTTTTTTAATTTCAACTCTACTATTCTTTTACATTATAAAATACTAAATTGGTCATTTTTTAAATCTGTAATAAACATATGTCCTGGTGCATGTGTAATCATTATTTCTGGTTTGACATGCATGGCAACTGCTTGCGGAGTAACACCACACGCCCAAAACACGGGTATTTCACCTGGGTGAATTGTAACGGCATCTCCAAAATCAGGTTGATTAATATTTTTGATGCCAATTGCTTTGGGATTTCCAATATGAACAGGTGCTCCATGTACTGAAGGAAATCGACTAGTTATTTGTATTGCACGAATTGCATCTTTCTCTGTCATTGGGCGCATGCTTACAACCATAGGTCCCTCAAATTGCCCCGCCTTGATGCTTTGAATATTCGTTTTATACATCGGTACATTGCAGTTTTCTTCAATATGCCTAATTGGAATGCCATTTTGTAAGAGAGCCTCTTCAAAAGTAAAGCTACAACCAATTAAGAATCCAACCATATTGTCATCCCAAACAGATGTTACATCTGTTAATTCTTCTGATAATATTCCTTTTCGGAATACTCTATACTTCGGTATATCTGTTTTAATATTTGCATCTGGGGCGGATAAAGTTGGCACACCAGAACCTGGTTCTGTTACATCAATAATCGGACAAGATTTTGGGTTTCTTTGTGCAAATAATAGAAAATCAAATGCTTGTTCCTTAGGAAGTACCGCCAAATTTGCTTGAATATATCCCTTTGCTAAACCTGATGTGGGCTTCAGCCATTGATTATTACGAATCAGTTCTCTTAATTCACTTGGTGATTTGCTTAGTATCGAATCCAACTTCATCCCTCCCAATTTTTACTCGAATAGTTGTGGAATACCGTCGATTAATGTTACACCACTCATATAAGCCATTGTTACTACGATTAACCCGCCAAATATCGTCATCCATAGTGGATGCTTATAATCTCCAACAATGCTCTTTTTATATACAGCAATTAACATAACACCTAAAGCGATTGGCAAGATTAGTCCATTTAAAGACCCTGCTAGAAGAAGTATTTTAACTGGTTGACCTACTAATACGAAAACACTTGTTGATATTACGATAAATCCAATTACAAACCATTTTTCATACTTATCTACTGTTTTACTTAATGTTTTAATAAATGAAACGGATGTATACGCTGCACCTATTACAGATGTAACGGCAGCCGCCCAAATAATAATTCCAAACATTTTATAACCAACATTACCTGCTGCATGTTGGAAAACAGATGCTGCAGGGTTATTTGGATCTAATGGTAGACCTTGCGAAACAATACCAAGCGCAGCTAAGAATAAGAATATTCTCATAATAGACGCAATTCCAATTGCACTTACAGCACTCTTAGTAACCTCTGGTAAAGCTTTTTGACCTTTAATTCCTGCATCAAGTAATCGGTGACCACCAGCAAACGTAATGTAGCCCCCTACTGTACCACCTACTAAAGTAACGATGGCAAAAAAGTCAATTTTATCTGGTGCAAATGTTTTTACCACTGCCTCACCAACCGGCGGCTGTGCATTAAACATGACATACACCATGAGAATAATCATGACAAATCCCATTATTTGTGCAAAACGATCCATTGCCTTTCCAGCTTCTCGTACAAGAAAGATTCCTAAAGCGATTATTCCACTAATTAGTGCACCAAATTCTGGTGATACTCCGAATATAACATTTACACCCATACCTGCTCCAGCAATATTACCAATATTAAATGCAAGTCCACCTAATACGATTAAAGCAGCAAGAAAATAACCAAGCCCTGGTAAAACATCATTCGCAATATCCTGGGCGCGTTTTTCTGAGACAGCGATGATTCGCCATATATTCATTTGTGCACCAATATCAATAATAATGGAAATTAAAATAACGAACCCAAAGCTTGCTAAAAGTTGTTCTGTGAAAACGGTTGTCTGCGTTAAAAAGCCTGGGCCAATGGCTGAGGTTGCCATTAGGAATGCAGCTCCTAATAATAAACTCATACGAGATTGTTGTTTCATATATTTTCCTCCGTATCTGTTGTCAAAGTTCAGTTAAATAAATTCTGTGAGTAAAGTAGTCGCCTAGTATTAGAGGAGAGAACTTAAATAAAAATATACATCAAAATTTTTTATTTTAAAAATTCTGCTATTTTAGCAACTTTAATGTTAGCTTCTTTTAGTGAAGTTGAAATGTACTTTGCAAAATCCAAGGCATGTACTCCATCACCATGAATACAAACGGTATGGGCTTCGATGGCAATATCAATCCCTTGTTGTGATTGAACTTTTCCTTCTTTAATCATTTTTATTACTTGTTTAACAGCTATATCAGATTCTTTAATAACTGCATTATTCTCGCTTCTTGGTGTTAATGAACCATCACTTTGATACGTACGGTCAGAGAACACTTCATTTGCTGAGCGCAAGCCAATACGTTTACCTGCTCTTACTAATTCACTATCTGATAAGCCAAACAAGATTAATTCTGGATTTACTTTATAAATAGCTTCAGCTATTGCTTCTGATAGTGATGCGCTTTTTGCAGCCATATTATACAAAGCACCGTGTGGTTTAACATGTTGTAATGTACCACCTTCTGCTTTAACGAAAGCATATAATGCACCAATTTGATATGTAACGATATCATATACTTCCTGAGACGATACATTCATATTTCTACGGCCAAAGCCTACTAAATCTTGAAATCCAGGATGTACGCCGACACCAACATTCTTGTCTAATGCTAATTGGACGGTTTTACGCATTGTTGTCGGATCACCCGCATGAAAGCCGCAAGCAATATTGGCTGAAGTGATATAATCGAGTATTTCTTCATCTCGCCCCATCATGTAGGCTCCAAAGCTTTCTCCCATATCACAGTTAATATCAATAAAAGACATGATCTCATCCTCCTAATGCAACTTGAAATTAATGGCTTTCTTTAAAATTTTCAACTTGAATTCTCGTTTTAAATAAAGCTTTTGGGCTTCCTCATGGCTGATTTCAATAAAGCTAAGTTTATCACCCGGCTTAGTTTGAGCCAAATGTGGTAGGTCAACAGTTGCTACCTGTGCTATTTTAGGATATCCTCCTGTAGTTTGACGGTCAGCTAACAATACAATAGGATTCCCTTCAGATGGAACTTGAATTGTACCAAAACTAACAGCTTCCGATATCATTTCTTCTTGCTTTTTCATTGTTAATTCAGGTCCTTTTAGTCTATATCCCATTCGATCTGAATTCGTTGTTACTTCAAATTGTTTTGTTAAAAAATCATGCTGACTTTCTTCACTAAAGGAATGGAATTGTCGGCCTTTTATTACTCTTATTGTTTTGTTTGTTTCTAGATTTGGTACGATCTTCGTTGTGGGTCTCCAATTATTATGTACGCGAATGTTGATCGGTGACTCAGACAAAATGATTTGATCGTTTGTTTGAAAAGCTTTACCATTTAATCCACCGATATTTCCTCTTAAATAAGTAGATTTGCTATTCATCACTTCAGGAATGGAAAAACCACCTGAAACGGATAGATATGCTCTACAGCCTTTCTTTGCAGAACCTAATGTTAAGACACTCCCCTTACTAACTGATATAGGTCTCCACATTGAAATGGTGTTTCCATCTACTGATGGTGTAAATTCAGCTCCACATATAGCGATTACACAATCTTTGTCGAATTGTAGTTTTGGTCCAAGCAAAGTCATTTCAATAGCGGCTTCGCTTTCATTGTTACCAACTAAAATATTGGAGATTCGGTGAGATAGCTGATCCATTGCTCCACTTGCAATTACTCCATATTTTTGAAAACCAAAACGACCTAAATCTTGTATAGTCGTTAGAAGCCCAGGCTTTAATACTGTAATCATTTATGCTGTGCCTCCAATTCTTGAAATTCACTGAAGCTTATAGATCTAAATTTTATGATGTCACCAGATTTTAATAATGTAGGAGGATTTTCATTAGGTAAAAATAAAGGTAAGGGAGTTTGTCCAATAATTTGCCAGCCTCCAGGTGTTTCTATCGGATAGATACCGGTTTGTTCACCAGCAATACCAACAGATCTTGGAGGAATTTTCAATCGGGGAGATTCTCTTCGTGGTGTGGCTATCCGGTCACTCATGCCTCCTAGATAAGGAAAGCCTGGTGCGAAGCCAATCATATACACGAGATACTCTCCTGAAGAATGTATATTTATTACTTCCTCAGTTGTTAAATTATTATGTTCGGCCACGTATTGTAAATCAGGGCCGAATTCCCCACCGTAATATACCGGAACTTCTACCACTCTTGGTTCTAGTGTTTCATTGATTTGAAAAGTACTTAGTAATTTTTTGATTTCTGTACAAACATATTGATATGGAAGGATTGAAGAATACTTATTATGTATGATGACGGGATCATAAAAAAGTGTAACCGTTGTGAAAGCTGGAATGTATTCAATTATCCAGTCTTGCATTGATTCTTCAAATAAAGTTGAGACGATTTGTACTTTTTGTTGGATATTGGGATGGATTTCATTACCTAACTCAATAATGACAGCTTGGTCACCAAGTGGAAAAAGCGAATAATTCAACAGTGACACCTCCTTTAAACGTTCACTTAAAAATATATTTTTGTATAAAAATACATATAGTTTGTAAAACTATTATTTTGATTATACTAAAATAATATAAAAAATCAAAGATTTTTTTATGTGTAAAACTTCACGAACAGTGTTTAGCACGGGATTCTTTGAAAAATCATGGGATGATTTAGTTAGATAATTGAATAATTATTTAGAAATTTATAGCAAAATATAAGGGGATTTTTCTTTAATAATGTATAGAATCATGCATAAAAAAACACGTATTTTTCAGGTTTTTTTTCAAATCAACCAAAGTATTTTTATGTTAGAGATTTTTTTTATTTTTAACATCATTTTTAAACGGTTAAAAAAA
>NZ_JBALMO010000112.1:0-24382 GCF_036963345.1 Bacillus sp. JJ722 | reverse complement strand
CCTTACCTATCTGTATTAACAATGAACCTATCAATTGTATTATCTCTTGGTGTATAATAATACACGAGTGCGCATAGTTATACAACAAGGGATGGGAGTGGAGAAAATGAATATGATTTGTGAGTCAAATAATTTGGAGGATTATTTACTCGAATTAAATGAAGTTAATTATTCTAATCCAATTATTAAAACGAAAGCCGATGAACTTTTCAATCCATCTCAAACGGAAATTGATAAAGCTAAAGTAGCTTTTGAGTTTGTTCGTGATGAAATATTTCATTCTTGGGATATCCCAATCGAAACGAGTAACTTGTAAAGCTTCTGAAGTATTAGAGTTTAAAGAGGGAATTTGCTATACAAAATCACACCTACTAGCATCTTTATTGCGTTCACAGGGAATACCAACAGGTTTTTGTTATCAAAGATTGATGTTGTTTGATACTCCAGAAAAAGGGTATTGCATTCATGCTTTAAATGCTATCTTCATTAAATCACTTAATAAATGGATTAGGGTAGATGCTCGTGGAAATAAAAAGGGTATTGATGCCCAATTTTCAATTCAAGAGGAAAAATTAGCTTTTCCCATTAATGTAGAACTTGGTGAAAAGGATTACCCAGTTATCTATAATAAGCCTCATCCTAAAATTGTTGCTGTTTTAAAAGAACATACGAATGTATTAGAGATGTATGAATATCACTTACCAGAGAATTTGTAATTGTTCCACTATCAGGTGCGTTAGTGCAATAATAAGGATTAAATTAATCAAACTTTTTTATAAAGTTACATCTAAAAAGAGCTTCCTGACTTTGGAAGCTCTTTCGTTATTTATCGTTAAAAAATTCGTAGACTTTATTTAGTATTTCTTCTTTTGTTACAATTTTACTGTAATCTTCTAGTAGTTGTTCTAATTTTAGTTCTAACATTGCTTTTTTAGGTGAATTTTCTTGAATGTATTCCTGGAATTGTGTCATAGCATCTCTAAATAGTTTTGTTCGTCCGGATTTAAAGCTATATTCTTCAGCAATTTGATCCAGGTAATCAAAAACTTCTATTTCAGATATGAAATCTAAACCTTCCGTTGCTTGGCCACGAATAGAAGGGAAATCATTGCTTGGTACATACGATTCTAGGATGAAACTAGATAACTCATATGAACGGTATCCATCTTCTATATAATGAGATAAATTTCGTTTTGTTCCAATTGGTACTTTGAATGTTTGTCTTTTCGTTTCACTAGGTGTTAAAGGATTCGATTTATAATGCTCAATTATCATTTGGTAAACATCTCGAACTATGGCTGAACGACTAATAAACTCTGTTGAGTTTGCTTGTGAGATAAAATGATCTATTTGGCCGATTTCTTGATCGTTCATTCGAATAGGATATATTTCAACGTTTGTCATTCGTTCCTGAAGAGTTTCTAAAGATGTTGGCAATGAATATTTGTTAAATAAAAAGTCTCTAAATACTTTTTTGTTTTTTGAAGGTGGGATTAGTTCTTGATATTTTTCAATCATGCCTTTAGGGAAACTAAAACTATATAATTTCATGTCAACACTCCTTTAAATGAAATTATAACATATTTACACTTTTTAGTAAAATTGATGTATAATTAGAGTGTACTTAAAATATACAAAAATAGAATTCTTGTAGAAGGTCAAAAAAAGGTCATAAAAAGTCTTATTTCTGTAGCTAAAAACAAGATGTATGTTTAAAAAATGAGAATGTCTAGTTAGGGTTGTCTATTATAAAAATTTTACATTGAGGTTGAAAAAATGAAGATTGGATATGCTCGTGTTAGTTCAAAATACCAAAATTTAGAAAGATAGTTACAAGAATTAAAAAAACAAGGTTGTGATTATATTTTCCAAGAAAAAGAGAGTGGGAAAAATTTTGATCGACCTGTTTATCATGAATTAAAAAAGAAGCTTAGATTTGAGTTGTGATTTTGACGCATCAGGATATAGATCATATAGGCAGTCTTCCTGAAATATTGCAGAATTGTGGAAGTAATATTAAAGTTTATGCTTACGAACTAGATAAATCTTATATCCAGGGGGATTTACCTCTTTTGAAAGATGAGCACATAGAGAATCCACCGAAGGGAAAAGTGGATGATTCCTTGTGTAGTTTTATAAAAAAGATTGATCATTTATAATAAAGTTTGATTAAAAATAACCTCTTAGGGTAATATGCCTGTTGTATAGAACAAATAAAGTTGGAAACGTACAAAAAAAGTTGGAAATGAACATATAAAGTTGGAAAAATTTTGCGCTATTCAACCTTTATTAATATTACAGTATTCGCATTATTAGCATGCTTATAAAAAATAAGTACACATTTACAGTTCGCACGACAAAAAGCCATCTATCTGATTTTTCAGTAGATGGCTTTTTTATATGTGGATTGTATATTATTTGACTACGGCAAAGCAACTTACGATTTATGGAAATTAGTAAACCTTGGCATTTTACCCAGTACTAAAGGGAAGAAGGAATATTAATTACGCATTCAGGATGGCGTTCAAAATTTTCCTTTCAATTGCTTTCCCTCCACGCCTTACAGGAAATCCATAATATATAATTGTAGCTTTGAAATAAAGTAGCGACGAAATACCCCTTTAGATTATAGTGGTCTAAAGGGGTGTTTTTATGACTAAAAGAGCAAGAACATCATAAGTTGAGAAATGGATCAAAGAAGTTAAAGGCGCAGGTATTGGCTCAGAGTATAAACCTTGGTTAAACATTCAAGATGTTTTATCATTGGAATAAGTAATTTTGTAAATCTCCACTTATATCTTCGTAGTATAGTTAACAATATAGATATTTAAATTTTAATCCTGTAAGTATGTATAACACCGTCCATGTCCTATGGACGGTGTTATAGTAAAGTTGTTTAATTTCATGACCTCTTCAAACCTTTTTTGGAGAAAATTTTAAAAAAGTATTTTATTGTGAAGGTTATTGACTTAAATTCACTATTGATTTAGCGTATACACTGTAATCGGTAGTATCCAAATCTTATAAATTAGGAAATGAGTGTCAATGTATGGAGTTTAGAACATGAATTGGAAAAAAGAATATAAACGATGGCTTTCTTACGAACAGTTAGATTCAGAAATGATGGCATTGCTAGAGCAAGCAAAACATAATGTTAGTCTATTAGAAGATAGTTTTCATAAAACTTTAGATTTTGGTACAGCAGGTATGCGGGGAGAACTAGGTGCTGGTACTAATCGTCTGAACGTTTATACAATAAGGAAAGCTGCAGAAGGTCTCGCACGTTTTATTGAGAAACATGGTGAAGAGGCGAAACAGCGTGGTGTTGTCATCGCATACGATTCTCGCCATAAATCGCCTGAATTCGCTATAGAGGCAGCGCTTACATTAGGGGAGCATGGGATTGTAACTTATGTATTTGATAGTTTGAGACCAACACCAGAACTTTCGTTTGCCGTACGTTATTTGCAAACCTATAGTGGCATTGTAATTACTGCAAGCCATAATCCTGCGGAATACAATGGTTTTAAAGTTTATGGAGAAGATGGAGGACAATTACCGCCCCAGGCAGCGGATGAATTAATTGATTTCGTAAATAGTGTAGAAGACGAACTAACTATTGTAACAGGAATCCAAGATAAGTTGGTTAGGAACGGGTTACTCCGAATCATTAGCGAGGAAGTAGATAGGGAATATATTAAACAGCTAAAATCAGTTATATTAAATCCCGATTTTGTTGAAGAAAAGGGTAAAGATTTGAGGATTGTCTTTTCCCCACTTCATGGTGCAGCGAACATTCTTGTTCAAAAAAGCCTTGAAGAAGTAGGATTTCGCAATGTCATAATCGTCCGGGAGCAAGAGCAGCCAGATCCAAACTTCTCAACAATTGTTTCGCCAAACCCAGAAAGCGAGGCGGCTTTTGAAATTGCAATGAAATATGGAGAACAAAACAATGCAGATTTATTAATTGCAACGGACCCAGATGGTGATCGTGTAGGTGTTTCCGTTCGCAACAATGACGGGAAGTTTATTGTACTCACTGGTAATCAAACGGGTGCATTACTACTCGAATACTTGTTATCCCAAAAGAAGCAAAAAGGTATCCTATCCCAAAATGCTATAGTTTTAAAATCTATTGTTACATCAGAACTAGGACGGGAAATTTGTGCTGCATATGGTGTTACAATGA
This sequence comes from Bacillus sp. JJ722, assembly GCF_036963345.1. Lineage (NCBI taxonomy): Bacteria > Bacillati > Bacillota > Bacilli > Caryophanales > Bacillaceae > Bacillus > Bacillus sp. JJ722. The sequence continues at coordinate 20,193 of NZ_JBALMO010000112.1, read as the reverse complement.
CAGATGTATTAACAGGTTTTAAATTTATTGCTGAAAAAATACGTCAATATGAAGAATCAAAAAAATTTGATTTTCAAATGGGATATGAAGAAAGTTATGGCTATCTTATTCGTGATTTTGTTAGAGATAAAGATGCCATTCAAGCAGTATTGCTTATTAGTGAAGTAGCTGCTTATTATAAGGATCAGGGGAAAACATTATATGATGGTGTTTTAGAAATCTATAATAAGTATGGATTTTTTCATGAAGGACAAGTGTCCCTTTCCTTCAAAGGTATTGATGGAAATCGAAAAATACAATCAATCATGTCGTCTTTTAGACAAGATATCCCACAGTCTATTGGAGATATGCAGATAATTGGAATGGCAGATTATTATCAAGGTTCTTATATGGACTTAAAAAGTCAAAAAAGAGAAGCTATCTTTTTACCAAAGTCTAATGTATTAAAGTTCTTTTTAGAAGATGGTTCATGGTTTTGTGTTCGCCCTTCAGGTACTGAACCAAAAATTAAATTCTACTTTGATATTAGAGGAAAATCTATGGAAGAAAGTGAAAGCAAGTTTCATATCATAAAGGATTCTATTTTGAAAAGAGTGGCTTAATAGACTTGATTTGTTTTCTGATAAAACGATTTGAAGGACAGGGAGTTTTTATTACCTATTTTTCCACTGAACGACATGTTATAGGCGGCCTATTCCTCATGGGAATAGGCTGGAATAATTTAATGCTATGTATAAATGTCAAAGTTACATAGATGTATGTTTCTTAAAGTATGAATTTAAAATAAGTTAATACTCCTCAGCTTTTGGAGTTTTTTTGTTTGCAACAGATTGTTCATACCACATTTTAGTCGGTAGTATAGTTCTTAAAGGTACGCTCGTATTAATCTTAATTTTATTGAATAGAAGATCCATTGCCGTTTGGCCAAGATTGTCGAAAGGTATCTCGATACGAGTTAAAGGTGGATTCAAATAAGGTACTGTATTTGAATTTCCATAACCAGCTATTGATAAATCATCTGGAATTTCTAGTCCATTATCCAAAGCAAATTTGTAAGAACTAACTACTTTTGAATCATCAGTTGCAAAGATAGCTGTTGGCATTTTAGACATTGAAAGTAAGGGTTGCAATGATTTTTGGGCATCTTCAATAGTATAGCCTCCATCCATAATCCATGGGTCAATGAGAGGTAAATCATGGTCCCTAAGGCAGTCTTGATAACCATGCAGTCGATCGATAGAAACATTATATTGAAGTGGTGCATGAATACAGGCGATTTTTTCATGTCCTTGTTCGATTAAGTAAGTACACAAATTATAACTATCTTGATAGTTATCTGTATCAACAGAAAATATATTAGTATAATGTCCATCGATTTTTCCAATAACAACAACTGGTACATTGTATTTATCAAGTTCTATAAAAAATTCTTCATTTGATGGGGAACTTAGCATAACTATGCCTTTTATCATTTTCTCTTTAATTTTGTTAACACACTTATTTAGTGTGTCTGTAGAGTTTTTCGATGTTTGAAGAATAACATCGAAATTTTCCAATTCCGCGCGTTGTGAAATGATATGTATTATTTCAGAAAAGTAAGGGTTCTTAGTTGTTGTGCTAGTCGGTCGAGACAAAACCATGATGGCATCGAATGCTGTTGAAAGACCACGAGCTAGCTTGCTAGGTTGATAGTTTAATTCTTCAATAGCTTTAAGTACTCGTTGCCTAGCTATTTCTGACGTATTACCTTGATTATTTAATACTCGAGAAACTGTCGATTTTGAAACGTTTGCAATTTTTGCAATATCATAAATTGTATAGTTCATTTACTCACCTCTTTATTATATTATGATAATTTTAAACACTAAGGAATCATACGTGAAAATATTATACGGCTGGTTGAATCAATTTAGATTATAGGTGGGAATATTTATAAATGCAATACATAGCCATTAAGTAAAAAAGCCACTATTTCGTAACAATTTAGAAAATTGAAAGCGTTGACATTTAGATTATTCTGTATTATTCTTCAATTGTGGGAGCGGTACCAGCCAGAAATTTTAATAGATTACAAAACATTGATTTCACTTGTAACGCTTGAATTATCATACAACTACTTAATCATAAGGGGCGATTCCATGAAATTCAAAACGGTGTTAATTTCTGTACTTTTAATTACCAGTATTGTATTAACAGGCTGTGGTAAAGAGGAAAGTAAAAAAGGAGAAGGTGTAACGATTGAATTTATGCACTCTTCTGTTGAACAACAAAGATTGGAAGTTATTACTGATCTTATAAAGGAATTTGAAGAAGCAAATCCAAATATAAAAATTAAGCAAATACCAGTAGAGGAAGATTCATATAATACAAAAGTTATTACACTTGCAAGTTCGGGGAAATTACCCGCTGTGCTTGAGGTTGGTCAAGACTATGCAAAGGTAATGGACAAGGAACAGCTAATTGACAAAGATGCAGTTGGAAAGGTACTAGAAAGTTCTAATCCAGATAATTATTATGAAGGCGCTTTAAAATTAGTAAGATCAGAAGATGGAAAACAATTCACTGGCGTTCCAGTAAGTGGTTGGGTACAAGGTATTTGGTATAACAAAGAAATGCTTGCATCAAAGGGGTTTGATGAGCCACAAAGTTGGGATGATGTTCTAAAGATAGCAAAGGCATTTACTAATAAAGATAATAAAAAGTATGGAATTGCTTTACCAACTGCTGAGAGTGTTTTTACTGAGCAAGCATTTTCACAATTTGCTTTATCAAACAATGCAAATATATTAGATGCAGATGGTAAATTAACATTAAATACGCCAGAAATGAAAGAAGCACTTAGCTTTTATAAAGAACTTGGAAGCTTTACGATGCCGGGTTCCAACGATACAACTGAAGTTAAAGATGCATTTATGAATGGAACTGCACCTATGGCATTATATTCTACCTATATTTTACCTTCTGTTTTTGAAGAAGGTAATGCTACTAATATCGGATTTGCGATTCCAAATAAAGAGAAGAAAGCTGTATTTGGAACAGTTTCTGCTCTAACAATTTCTTCTGGTTTAGAAGATGATCAAAAGGCAGCAGCTGAAAAATTTATAGAATTTATGGCAAAGCCAGAAAATATGACAAAGTGGATTTTAATGTCTCCAGGTGGAGCACAGCCTGTAAACAAACAAGTACTTGAAAATGAAGAATACAAGGCAAATAAAGTTGTGAATGCATTCGGTGAATTATCAAATGAGATTGCAGAATCCTATAATGATATTGAAGTTTTTGGATTAGTAGATAATAAGAATTTCTTGAAAATGGGTGATATTTCTAGTACAGGTGCTATTCCAAAACTATTAAATGAAATTACAGTAGGCAAAAAGAAAATAGAAAGTGAAATAAAATCTGCTGAGGCTGAAATTAAATCAGTACTTAAATAAAAAATTCGATTCAAAGGAGCTGTCTCATAGAAATAGAATCAGTTACGATGAGACAATCCTTTGTATGGGTTTATAAAAATGTGGTGATTATTTTGCCCAAGTTCGATTAGGAGGCATTATGAAATTATTAAAGAAAGATACAAAAGATCTTAAACTAGCAATGCTATTACTTTTTCCAAGTATATTTCTAGTTTTACTGTTAGTTGTATACCCAATGATCTATAATGTCCAAATCTCATTTTTTGATCAGCCAATTAATCCAAGATTAGATTCTATATTTGTAGGTTTGCAAAATTATACTGATATTCTTACTGATCCGAGCTTTTATAAATCTCTTGGATTAACCGTACTTTATACAGCTATGACGGTTCTTGGTAGTACTATTTTAGGACTAGCTGTAGCAATTTTCTTTAATCGACCGTTTAAATTTAGAAAAACGGCTAGATCGTTAATTATCTTATCATATGTAACACCATCTATATCATTAATTTTTGCGTGGAAATACATGTTTAATAATGGTTATGGGGTTATTAACTATTTAACAGTGGATGTTCTTCATCTATTTGAAGAAGCACCACTTTGGTTTGATAATCCTGTTAGTAGTTTCTTTTTAGTAGTTATTTTTGGGATTTGGAGATATTTTCCTTACGCGTTCATTTCGTTTTTAGCTATATTGCAAACAGTTGATAAGACTCTATACGAAGCGGCAGAAATTGACGGGGCAAATGTTTGGAACAAATTTAAGATTGTAACGTTACCAGCTATTATGCCAGTTTTGGTTACAGTTATAACATTACGTTCAATTTGGATGTTTTACATGTTTACAGATGTGTATCTCTTAACAAGCAAAGTCGATATTTTAGGTATTTACTTGTATAAGACAGCATTTGCATTTAATGATCTTGGAAAAGCATCTGCTATTTCTGTAATTCTATTCATTATTTTATTAGTAGTCATTGTGTTATCAAGAAAGCGGGTGAAATTGGATGGCCAGCGTTAGTAGAAAGAAAACCAAACTGTTTAAATCAATTTTGTTCTATACTTCGTTGATTGGATTATTGTGTATTAGTTTATTTCCGTTTTTTATCATGCTTATGACATCATTTAAAACACCAAAGGAAGCGTTATCAACAAATCCGACTTTTTTTCCGAAAGATTGGACATTTCAACATTTTATAGATATTTTCAACCCGGATATTTTTCCGTACTTGTCCTATTTTAAAAATAGTTTATCAGTAGCACTAACTGCGGCTGCAATTGCAGTAATAATAGGGATACTAGGAGCTTATGCCCTATCGAAATTAAATTTTGTAGGGAGAGTAACAATAAATACAAGTTTCTATACAGTGTATATGTTCTCTGGCATCTTGTTAGTAGTTCCATTGTTTAAGATAATTTCCGGACTTGGTTTGTATGATACAAAAACATCATTGATAATTACCATGATTGTTCAAACAGTTCCTACAGCTATATTCATGTTGCAAAGTTATTTTGATACAATTCCGAAAGATCTTGAAGAAGCTGCGATGATTGATGGATTGAATCGTATTCAAACCATTTTCTATATCATTATACCTCTTTCGATATCAGGAATTATTTCAGTATTTGTATATTGCTTTATGGTTGCTTGGAATGATTACTTATTCGCTTCCATCTTTTTATCAGATTCAGCGAATTTTACCTTAACAGTGGGATTAAATACATTATTTAGTACTCCAGATTATGTTTGGGGAAGAATGATGGCTGCATCTCTGGTGACAGCATTACCAGTTGTAATCATGTATGCCATTACTGAACGTTTTATTAAAGGCGGCGTAACTGACGGTGGAGTTAAAGGATAACCTTAAAAATGAGAGGAAGTAATGAAATGAAAAAATTAATTGCGACTGAACCAAGAGTTGCTAATCTAGTTAATTATGAGGATCGTCAAGTAGAACAGCATGAAGTGAAAATCCAAGTGAAATTTGCTGCACCAAAGCATGGAACAGAAATTGTAGACTTCCGTGGGGTATCGCCTTTCATCGAGGAAGAATTCTCTGAGGAGTGGAAAATGTTCATGCCTCGTGAAAATGGGGCAAAACCAGGTATTGTATTTGGTGAATTTCAATTAGGTAATATGGTTGTTGGGAAGATTATCGAAAAAGGCGTTGATGTAACGGATCATGAATTAGGTGATACAGTCTGTACGTATGGTCCAATAATGGAAACGGTAATTGTTAACGGAGTAGATAACTATAAACTGAGAAAAATGCCAAACAGTGATAAATGGAAGAATGCTGTTTGTTACGATCCGGCACAATTTGCAATGGGTGGAGTGCGTGACGCAAATGTTCGTGCAGGAGATTACGTAGTGGTAGTTGGTTTAGGTGCAATTGGGCAAATCGCTATACAACTAGCGAAAAAAGCAGGTGCAAGTATTGTAATAGGTGTTGATCCAATTAGTAAACGAAGAGATATTGCACTTCGTAATGGTGCTGATTACTGCTTAGATCCAATGACATGTGATGTTGGTTTGGAAATTAAGAAAGTTACAAATAAAATGGGGGCGGATTCCATTATTGAAACGAGTGGACATGACTCGGCGCTACAATCTGCATTAAGAGGAATCGCATATGGAGGTATTATATCTTTTGTCGCGTTCGCTAAGCCATATAATTCTCTAAATCTTGGAAGAGAAGCACACTTTAATAATGCGAAAATTGTATTCTCAAGAGCATCGAGTGAACCAAATCCAGATTATCCGAGATGGAACCGTAAACGTATTGAGGATACTTGCTGGGAGCTATTAATGAATGGTTACTTAAATTGTGAAGATATTATTGAACCAATTGTATCATTTGAGTCCAGTGCTGAAGCGTATATGGAATACGTGGATAAGAAACCAGAACTAAGCATTAAAATGGGGATTACATATTAATAAAAGAAACTCGGATTAAATATGAAATATATGATTCTATCATGGAGGGTAATACAATGAAAATAGGAACTCAAAATCAAGCATTCTTTCCACAGAATATAAAAGAGAAATTTCAATATTTAAAAAATAAAGGTATAGATGGCATTGAATTGGATGGGAAATTCCTAGTTGATCATGTAGAAGAAATTAAGGAAGCTATAGCTGAGACTGGAGTGAAAGTGACAACTGCTTGTGGTGGATATGATGGTTGGATTGGTGATTTTATCGAAGAAAGACGTCTAAATGGGCTTGATGATATTGCAAAAATATTAAAAGCACTTCAAGAAGTTGGAGGTAAAGGTATTGTTGTTCCAGCTGCGTGGGGAATGTTTACTTTTCGCTTACCTCCAATGCAATCGCCAAGAAGTTTAGCTGGAGATTTTAAAATGGTAAGTGATTCATTAGTATATTTAGATAAATTAGCAGCGGAAACTAGTACTAGCATCTTATTAGAACCACTGAATAGATATCAAGATCACATGATTAATACACTAGCAGATGCGCGTAAGTATATTGATGAAAATAATCTTAAACATTGTAAAATTACTGCGGATTTTTATCATATGAATATTGAAGAGGATGATATTTCAAAATCATTACATGATAATCGCGATGTGATTGGCCATATTCATGTAGCTGATAATCACAGATATCAACCAGGAAGTGGAAGGATTGACTTTCAAAAACACTTTAATCAGTTAAAAAAAGATGGATATGAAGGATATATTGTTTTTGAAGGTAGACTTCGTGGTGAAGATGCTGAACAAGCATTTTTAGAAGGCATAAATCATATTAAAGAATCTTTAAAATAAGCGAGGAACAAGAATGACTACGAAAAGAGTAGCAATCATAGGTGCTGGCCAAGTTGCCGAGAAAGTTCATGTTTCTTATTACCAGACTCGTAAAGAGATAGAAATAGTAGCTGTTGTTGATTTAAATAAAGAAAAAGCAAAAGATTTTGCAAATCGGAATAATATCGAGAGATATTATTCCGATCCAAAGGAAATGTATGAGAAAGAAAAACCGGATATGGTTAGTATTTGTACACCAAATAAGTTTCACTATGATAATGTGATGTTAGCTCTTGAGTATGGTTGTCATGTTATGTGTGAAAAGCCACCGGCTATTTCTGCGCGTGATGCGTGGGAAATGAATGTAACTGCAAAAAAGAAAAACAGCATTTTGGCATACGATTTTCATCATCGATATGCAGATGATGTAAGAATATTAAAAGAGAAAATAGATGAAGGCATTCTTGGAGATGTATATGTTGTAAAAGTACAGGCACTACGTCGCTGTGGAATCCCCGGTTGGGGAAGTTTTACAAATAAGGATATACAAGGCGGCGGACCATTGATTGATTTAGGAATCCATATGTTGGATGCTGCGATGTATGTTTTAGGATATCCTAAGGTAAAATCTGTACATGCAAAGCAATATCAAATGATTGGTAGGAAGAAAAATGAAGGTGTTTTTGGTAAATGGGATCCTGAAAAGTTTGAAGTAGAAGATTCATTATTTGGATTTATAGAGTTTGAAAACGGCGGCTTGATTCAATTAGAAACATCATTTGCTTTGAACATGAAAGAAACATCTATAATGAATGTCGAATTCTTTGGTGATCGTGCAGGTGCTACTTTATTTCCAACTGAAATTTACACAGATGAAAAAGGAGAATTAGTTTATCTTTACAAGCGGGAAGTATCAGATCCAAATCGCCATACGAAAAGTATGGGAGCATTTGTAGATAAGTGTCTTGGAGAATCGGTAATGATTGCAGATGGAGAGCAAGGATATCAAATCCAAAAGCTAGTTGAGGCATTGTATAATTCCGCTAATAAAGGTAACACAATTATACTATGAAGGTACAGATTTTAAGTGAACATAAATTTGATTTGCATTTTATAAATAAATTCGCAACTTTAATGACTCTAGGAAATGGTTATCTAGGAACTAGAGCTGCACATGAGGAAGCTTATACCCTTCAAACAAGAGGAATGTATGTTGCAGGCATTTATAATAAATTTCATGTTAATGATACATCAGATCTTGTTAATTTACCAGATATGATCGGCATGCAAATAATGATTGATGGTGAATATTTTAGTTTACTAGATGGTGAAATTTTGGATTACAAAAGGGATTTAAACTTACAAAACGGGGAGTTAAAGCGTGAGGTTACATGGAAAAATAATAAAGGTTCACGGTACACTTTTGTTTTTCAGCGATTTGCTTCAAAGTTTAACCGTCATCTATTTGCTATGAAATTATCAGTTATTAGTCTAGATAAAGACTCAGAAATTAGCATTACTACAGGAATTGATGCTCAACAATCTAATTTTGGAAAGCAGCATATTGTAGAAGAGAAAGTAATGGTTTTTGATGAGAAAATAATGCAGGGTATATATTCAACTACTGAATCAAAGCAGGTGATTGCAATTGCAACAACTGTAAAAGCTCCAAAAGAAAGCCACATCAACTTTAATGCGAAGAACCGACAAATTATGACAAACATAAATGGCACTTTGGAGCAAAGAAAGAAGGTTCAGTTTGAAAAGTACGGAGTAGTATATACTTCTCTAGATAATGATTTAGATGGAATGCTTCCTGAAAATGCTAGCCTTGAAGCAATTCAAGAAAATTCAAAAGCAAGTTACGATGAGCTTCTAGATCAAAGTACTAACGAGTGGAAGGTGTTTTGGGAAACGAAGAGAATTTCTGTTCAATCTCAACAGGAATTTGATCAAATAGCATTGGATTTTGCCCTTTATCATTTAGAAATAATGACGCCTACTCATGATGAGCGTTTTAGCGTGGGAGCGAAAGGACTGACAGGTGAGGGATATAAAGGCCATGTATTCTGGGATACAGAAATCTTTATATTACCCTTCCATTTACTAAATGATTCGGAAACGGCAAGAAATTTACTACGTTATCGATATTTACATCTTGAGCAGGCAAAAGAAAAAGCGCTACAAAATGGGTATAAAGGTGCTTTGTTTCCATGGGAAAGTGCATTTACTGGTCGGGAAGAAACGCCGGAATTCGCAGCGATTAATATAAGAACAGGTAAAAGACAGAAAGTAGCATCAGCAATAGCAGAACATCATATTGTGGCAGATATTGCTTTTGCAACGGTTCAATATTATCTAGTTACAAAGGATGACGCCTTTATGAAAAATGAAGGAGTCACTTTACTGAAGGAAACAGCTCTTTTCTGGCTGAGTCGAGCTAAGATGGTAGGTAATAAGTACATAATTAATGATGTAATAGGTCCTGATGAATATACGGAGCATATCGATAATAATGCTTTTACAAATTATATGGCTTATAACAATGTAAAACAGGCTCTCTATTATATGAATTATTTTAATATGATGGACGAAAAATTTGAACAGCGAGGGCAGAACTTTTTAAACAATCTATATTTACCAAAGCCAAATGAGAACGGTATTATTCCGCAGGATGATACATTTTTAAAGAAACCAACAATTGACTTAACAAAATATAAAAAAGCACAGGGGAGCCAAGGGATTCTATTAGATTATTCCCGTGCAGAAGTGAATGAAATGCAGATTTTAAAACAAGCAGATGTAGTCATGCTGTTGTATTTGTTCCCGAATCTTTTCGACAAGGCTCTTGTTGCTGAAAATTTACATTATTATGAAAAACATACGATTCATGATTCTTCGCTAAGTAAGGCAATTCATTCTATCGTTGCTGCAAGATGTAATGATATTGAAGAAGCTTATCAGTTATTTACAGAAGCGTGCTTGATTGATCTTGGTACAAATCCGCATTCATCAGATGAAGGAATTCATGCTGCATCACTAGGAGCTATCTGGTTAGCTACCGTATTTGGTTTCGCAAATGTATCGATTAATGAAGAGGGATTATCTTTAAACCCGCAGTTACCAAATAAGTGGTGTGAAGTATCATTACCAATTCAATTCCAAGGTCATCAGCTAAAGGTAACAATTACACATAATCGAATTGAAGTACGCAAGGAAACGGAAGGGACTCTTTCTATTCAAATTTTTGGTACTCATTATTTTATAGAAGATCAAATAGAAATAAGTTATTGATTTTGTTTTCCCAATAATCAAGCAAGTCTATCAGTTCAAGAAAAATAAAGGATGAATATTTTGAATAAACAAATATTATTACAAAAAATAAATCTGAAGCTTCAAGAAATATATGATAAAGAATATAAAGAAGAGTTTTTGGTAGCGTTTAATAGGTTAATCACATATTGGGAGGAGAAAGGTTCTAAAAATATAGCCTCTTTATCAGAGAAGAATTCCTATTTAATCACATATGGTGATAGCTTTTACGAGGAGAACAAGCCAAATTTAGAAACCTTGCGGACATTCTTATCAAAGTTTGTTAAAGACTCAATAACAGATGTACATTTACTTCCTATGTTTCCTTATACATCGGATGATGGTTTCTCTGTAGTCGATTATCGTAAAATCAACCCACAATTAGGGGAATGGGAGCAGATTGAAGAACTTGCTAGAGATTATCGCTTAATGTTTGATTTTGTAGCAAACCATGTATCAAAATCGAGTGAGTGGTTTCAAGGTTATTTGTTAGATGAGCCGGAATATAAGGAATATTTTATTCCAAGTGTAGGTGGTTTTGATTCAACTCAAGTCGTACGCCCAAGAACATCCCCATTATTTCATCAATATCTGACGAAAAAAGGGGAGAAGTCTGCTTGGTCAACATTTAGTGAAGATCAAGTTGATGTGAACTTTAAGCATTTCCCAGTGCTGTTGGAAATGACAGATATCTTAATTTGGTATGCTGATAAAGGTGCAACTAGCATTCGTTTAGATGCTATAGGGTTTATATGGAAAGAATCGGGTAGTAGTTGTATTCATTTACCCCAGGCACATGCGATTATTCAGCTATGGAATATGGTACTTGATTACTTAAAACCAAATACTCAAATAATAACTGAAACTAATGTACCTCATAAAGAAAATGTTAGCTACTTCGGTGATGGTACGAACGAAGCTCACATGGTGTATCAGTTTTCTTTACCGCCATTAGTTTTACATACATTTACTACTCATAACTCTCAAAAGATTTCTGCATGGGCTAAAACGATTGATAAAGTTTCAGATACGGCTACTTATTTTAATTTTTTATCAAGTCATGATGGAATTGGTATGCGCCCAACTGAAAGTATTTTATCTGATGAAGAAAGACAAATGCTTATTAACAAAGTAGTAGAAAATGGTGGAAGAATATCATATAAAACAAATCCGGATGGAAGCCAATCCGTTTATGAGATGAATATTAATTATAATGACGCATTAATTAACAAGGATGAGGATCTGACTGAAGAACAACAGATTCGTAAAATCCTTGCCGCACATTCTATTCTTTTCTCAGTAATTGGAGTTCCTGCTATTTATTATCATAGTCTTCTTGGTTCAAGAAATGATTACATGGGTCTTGAACAATCAGGAATTAAACGAAGAATTAATCGTGAGAAATTAGAATTTAATAAGATAAAAGAGGAATTAGAGCACCATCCTAGAAGAAAAGCTATTTTTGAAGGTATGATTTCTTTATTGAATATACGTAGTAAGAAAACGGCATTTTCACCTTTTGCTTCACAAACAATTTTAGATTTAAGTGATAAGGTTTTTGCATTGAAAAGAGAGTATGAGAAGACGAATGAATCTATTATTTTTGTAGTGAATGTTGATAATAATACGACTGAAATGGATACAGATATCAGTGGAATAGATATTATCACAGGAAGAAAAATAGATAAGAAAATCATACTTCAACCATATGAGTACATTTGGATAGAAGAAAAGACAATTGAGAATAACTAATTAGCATTATTGACGGTGGGAGGCTTATAGTCTCCCATTCTTTCATCAAAGGCATTTATTTTAATTAAAGAGATTTTGGTTATTAAAAATTGTGAGGTGAATCAAATGAATATTGTAGTGGCTGCTGATTCGTTTAAAGGATCTCTATCTTCGCTTCAAGTGGGGCAGGAAGTTAAGAGGGGAATTGTGAATTCTGGTGTAAATGCAAATGTAGAAATAGTAGGGGTTGCTGATGGTGGGGAAGGGACAGTTGAAGTATTGCTTCATGCAAATAAAGGGGAAAAAATAAAGATAAATGTCCATGATCCATTAATGAATGAAACGGAAGCCTCATATGCCATCTTACACATTGACGGTGAAGAGTATGTTGTAATCGAGAGTGCACAAAGCACAGGATTAGATCTAGTTCCAATCCATCTTAGAAATCCATTAAATACAAATAGCTTTGGATTTGGCGAAATTATTAAAGATGCTATTTCTAAGGGATATCGTAAATTTTTACTTTCATTAGGAGGAAGTGCTACAAATGATGGTGGAACTGGAATGCTCCAAGCATTAGGATGGAGGTTCTTTGATGTAAAAGGCGAATTAATAGGAAATATCGGAAACCCATTAATAAAAATGGAAAATTTTGATGATTCAAATGCAATGTGTGAGTTGAAGGATTGCACATTTACAGTAATGAGCGATGTTACTAATCCATTTTACGGTAATCAAGGTGCTGTGCAAGTTTTCTCTAGTCAAAAAGGTGCAACAGCTAACCAAATGCTTATTCTAGAAAAAGCAATGATTAAATTTGCTAAATTAATTAAAGATAGATATGACAGAGAAGTACAGGAAATTCAAGGTGCAGGTGCAGCAGGTGGTTTAGGAGGAGCTTTAGCCTGTATTTTGTCAGCAAATATTCAACCTGGAATTGATCTTATTATCAAAATGGTTGGCTTAGAAGACAAAATAAAAGCTGCTGATTTAGTTATTACAGGTGAGGGTAGTCTTGATGGACAGTCTATTATGGGGAAGGTACCTGTAGGGGTTGGAAAGCTCGCAAAAAAGCATCACAAAGTAGTAATTGGAATTGCTGGACGCATTGATACAGAATTACAAGAATTAAATAAGTATCTTGATTCAGTTTTTTCTATCCAGACAGAATGTCGAAATTTAAAGGATGCTATGTCTTATGAAGTTTCTTCGAAGCAAATACGAGTAGTTTCCGAACAGATTATTAGGTTAGCGAAAGCAATGAAATATTAAAAGAAGTGGGGATATTATGAAACCAAAGGCATTTATATTTGACTTAGATGGAGTATTGACTGACACAGCTCATTTGCATTTTATTGCCTGGAAAAATATATCAGAAAAAATGGGATTGAAATTTTGTGAAGAAGTAAATGAACAATTAAAAGGGGTAAGTAGAATACGTTCATTAGAAATTATTTTAGAAGTTAATCAATGTCGAGAATCTTATACACAAAAGGAGATAGAAGCATATGCAACTGAAAAAAATAATGAATACATACGATTAATTAAACAAATAACACCCAAAGATGTCCTGGATGGTATTTTAGATTTTATTAATGAAGCAAAAGATAATGGAATAAAGCTTGCTGTTGCATCTGCTAGTAAAAATGCATTATCTGTACTTCAGGCACTAGATGTTGAACATTACTTCGATTATATTGCAGATGCTAATCGAATACAGTACTCAAAACCACATCCTGAAGTTTTTCTGGATTGTTGTAAAAATCTAGGGGTAGAACCGGAAGAATGTATCGGATTTGAAGATGCTCAGGCAGGAATTGAAGCTTTAAAGACTGCTGGTATATTTTCAGTTGGAATAAACGTTAATGTTGTAACAGAAAAACCGGATTACGTACTTCAAACCACTAGTGAATTAAATTATAAAAAAGTAATTGAGAGATATATAGAAAATTATTCCGAAGAAGCAAATAACTTCATATAGGAAGGCGAAGAATAATCCTCGTCAAGTAAATGGAAAAATTATATAAGTTAAGGCCTGTTCACGATATAATACAAAAAGGTTTATACTGTTTTTTAGAGTAATGCTTTGAAAAGATCTACAGGAATAATATAAGGTATATTGTATAATCCAGACTATTATCATAACAATGAAAGTAGAAATAAATCTGAAAAAATCACTATTGGGTTACACGGAGATAACAATAAAGCTGTTTAAAAAATCTAAGTTTTATTCCACAATCGTGCCTAATTACGAAAGATTCATTATATTTCCTTATTGTAGATAAGATCAAAAGCCCAGATTAAACAACTATATTTTAACCCCGTCCTAAATTTAAAACGAGGTTTTGCTTATTTGAGTTTGTATTTTAAATAACTTTATTGTCAATTTACATAATTAATCTTGATTGAAAACATTATTAAGAGCTGACGATTAGTTACTGTTTACGATGCGGCTATAAGATTAATTACAAACATATAATGAAAGTAATTGTTTTATTCCCTTTTTATGAATAACCAAGTATCTTAGAATAACGGTACTTCAAGAGGTAAAGATAGAGCGATAACAGTTTCTGGACTTGTTAGAAAATTAGATTGACTTACTCAACTTCCATAAAAATATAGATCTAAATGTCTGAAAGACTAAAGATTTGTTCAATACATGTGCTAGTGAATTTCTTTAATAAACATAGATGTTGGTGGTGTTTTTAAATATGAAGAGAGAAAAGACTTATTATTTTCAGATGGGACAATCGATTTTGATAAACTGTTAGCATTGACTTGCCCTAAGTTTATAGAAGAAATTAATGGAGATTTAGACATGCCTATGTCAGCATTTGCATTTTTAAAAATCAAGCTGGTAACCGATAGCACCAGCTTGTAATATTATTCATTTTTTCCCCATTTTGTATATATATAATTCTATTAAATTTAATTAATACTTTTATGACATTATGGCATCATTACAAAAGCAACAAGACGCCACCACTCACCATCTCCAAGCTTACTAGTGAGTTCAAGGTCAACTTGCTTTCCTGCAGCACTTCCGTCAAGATCAAAGCTTAACCATTTGAATTGACCAGGTTTTAACTCTCCGCCTGAATCAGCTAATAATTTGTTGTCTAAATGGATACTGGTATTTGGTGACGAATAAACAGAATCACCAGTTAGGAAATAAACTCTGTGGGTTCCAGCTGGAACGGATAATCTAAAAATACTTAGTTTCTCCCGTGATACAATCAAATCACGCAGTAATGGATCAGGTGTACCTCTATCTCTGTAGGAAGGTGATTTTCCAACCCATCCGTAACCTATTGCGGCATCCCATGCATCTTTCTCAGTTAATTTTTTATAGTTTGAAAAGATAGGGGTTGTGGCACCACCACCGTCAAGTGCAAGCAAGGCTGTATCACTAGATGGTGCTGAGACCACATGAACATCTCGTGGCGGTCCAAATACAGAAATGTTGCCTGGTTTCACAGTCACCTCAACCTTTAATTTTTCTGCAACTGGTGCTGATTCAGGGGTAGTTATCATTACATTAACTGTAGTAGAGGATAATGGTTCAAGAACTACCTGAACACTTTCGCTCGACCATCCTTTAGGAACCGGAATGCTTACATTTACTTTTACCTTTTTTGTTGTACCATTATTTAAAGATACCGAAACAGGGCTTGGTTGTCCTGCGATCATGGTTTTTGTCTCAATGCCTGTAATATCAATTCCACCACTTCGCATTGCTCCAGCCTTTCCGTTATTTACAACAAATGAACCAAGAGTAACGGCAACAGTATCAGGATTATTTGCTGAGGAAACAACGCGATAATCCGATTGCCAGGACTTATGTGTCACATGACAGCGTACATAGCCACGATGATCTCCATCAAAAAATTTAACATGTGGATTTACAGAAAGAGCTGCTTCCACTTGATTCTTCCAGCCGCAACCAGAACTGATGGACGTCCCAACGAACTCGGTTGCCAATGTTGTAGAATTAGGGTTCCTGAAATCTTCTTTCAAATCATTTACCCAGCTTGAGTGCCAATCACCACTTAGCACAATTGGATTTGGGGGTTTATTTTCTTTAATGAAATTTAAGATAATGTCTCGATTAGCAGAATAACCATCCCATTGGTCATGGTTGACGCTAATCCCTTCTCCAGGATCATAGTCATATTGAGCCATCATGGTTTGTTGTGCGATAACATTCCATTTTGCTCGTGAATTGGCAAGATTATCGAGTAGCCATTGCTCTTGTACAGAGCCCATCATTGTTCGGCTAGGGTTAGACGCCTCCGGATCGAGTGGGCCGCCCGGGAACCCTTTTCCTACTTGATTATCCCGGTATTGTCGAGTATCTAACACACTGAACTCTACTAAATTACCAAAGGTGAACTTCCTGTAAAGAAGCATATCTGGACCGTTTGGTTTTGATCTGCGTCTTAAAGGCATATGCTCATAATAGGCTTGGAAACCTGCAGCACGTACTTTAAGGAAGCGATCACGCTCACCTTCTGGATAATTCGGGTCAGAAATATCATTAGCCCAATCATTATCGATTTCATGGTCATCAAATGTAACGATGAAGGGAAATTTTGCATGTGCAGCTTGCAAATCTGGTGATGTTTTATATTGTGCATGAAGAAGTCGATAATCTGCTAGTGTTTCTGTATCTCCTTTTTCATAAATATAATCTCCAAGATGGAGGACAAAATCAAGATCCTCCTCTACCATGTTTTTGTAGGCAGCATAACGGCCTTCAACCCAAGCCTGACAGGAAGCAATAGCAAATGATAGATTATTTAAATTTGCATTGTATCTTGGAGCTGTCTTTGTTCTACCAATCTGACTAATCATATTACCGACTTTGAATCGATAATAGTATTCTGTTTCTGGCTTTAGCCCAAATACTTCAGCATGGATAGAATGTCCAAGCTCAGGGCCTGCAACTTCAGTTCCACTTTGAATAATATTCTTAAAGTTTTCGTTTTGGGATATTTCCCATTGAACGGGAACGTATTTTTTTCCCATACCACCGTTCCCATCCTCAGCAAGCGGATTAAGTGCAAGTCTAGTCCATAGCACTACGCTATCTGGAAGTGGGTCACCTGAAGCCACACCTAGGGTAAATGGATTATCTGTAAATTGTGGTGCTGCTTCAACATTTTCAGGTTTTATCATAATAGAAGGAATTGAAAGACCAACTAGTGTTGCGAATGATGATTTACCGGTAGTTTTAAGAAAACTTTTGCGATCCATTTTCTTAGATATCAATTCATTTGACCATTTTTCAAAATCCAACGTAATCCTCTCCTCGTAAATAAAAATATTTTCTGAGTTCTTTACATTAATGGGAATAATCGAATCGACCTTAAATAAAATGAAAACATAACATTCGCACAAAATATCTTAAAAAGTACTTTAAGTGGTTTTAAGTACAGCTTCTTTAATTTGTAATTTGCTATTGAATTTGAGTAATGTTATTCCTTCATGATTTGGTCTTATCGATATGTTGTCCATTCTAATCAAAGTATGTAAACGTTATATTGAAATTCTGTTAATATAAGGTAAATGTAAGAATTTAGTAAAATAGAATTAATTATTTCTTAAAATATTAAGGACTAAAGTCTTTTTAATAGCAGTGAAAAATTACTAGATTTAAATTTAGTATAAATATCCATTATTTTTTACCTATAGGTAAGTAAAATGGAAGGAGGATAAGAACGCCCATTGGTGTAGACTATTGTTTAATTTAGGTACTATAGGTAAAGTATAGTTAAAAAGGGCCTATAAATTATGGAGAAGAAAACGTTTCATAAGCGTTGGTGGGGTGTCGCGTTAATAGCTTTAATTGGAGTTGTTATACTCGGAACAATATTAGAGCCAAGCGAAAAGGAAAAGGCGAAGGAAATTAAAGAAGATAAACCGAGCAGTTCTGTTACAACGACAAAGCTGCGGAAAGTGAACCTAAAGAAGTTAAAGCGGAGCCAGCCGAAAGTGCCAGGTTTAAGTATTACTTTAATTGAACGTGGTCAAATGAGTAGTACAGAAAATTACGGATTACTAGAGGTAGGAAGCGATAAGAATGTAGATAAGGATTCTATTTTTTGTGCGTGTTCTATTAGCAAGTTCTTAACAGGAATGCTATCGGGTGCATTACTTCAATATTAAGAGCTGTGATCAGCTCTTTTTTTGTTATTCCACAAACGTGGCAGTTTAGCACAATTAGAATGGAGGTCTTGATAACCTTAATGTCGAAAAGAATGTATAAACCGTATAAAACACAAGGAGAGGTACTTTGAAAAAAATTAGAGAAGCAACAAAAGAGGATATGATAGAAATTTATAAGATGGGCTATGATGTTTGGGGAGATAATCTGCCATTTGAAGAATATATAACTATGTGCCAGGATTCCAATAAGTATAAAAAGGGAAAGTGGTACGTTCTTGAAGCAACAGAAACAAAGCAACTATTAAGCTCCCTCATCGTATATGAACTAAATCTTTCTGAAGACCAAATTGTAAAAGGGATTGGTTCAATCGCTACTCCTTTATATTTAAGAAAAAATGGATATGCTTCTTTATTGGTCAAAGAAACGATAATTAAATTAGAACAGGAAGAAAACTGTAACAACTTTTTCCTTTATAGTGACATTGGGATAAAATTTTACAAAGGATTAGGTTTTATTGTACTACCTAATGATAGTCAAAAATATAAAGACAGTTGTTGTATGTATTACTCAAAAGAAAATGATATCGACTCCATATCACTTGATATCCCCGATTACTTTTGAAGCACTTCCTTATTGAAGTAACGGGTGCAAGAGCTGAAAATCAAGGCTGCTATTAAGTAGTCTTTTTTGTTATTGAGCTAAAGATGCAGTTTAGTGGAAGAAAGAATACAGGAGAAATAGAACAACAAATAGAACTAGTTATATAGAAAAAAGGAGGGATTTTTTGGCTGATTTTCAAATGATTAAGTTAGATAGCAAAATCCTTGAAGGAAGGGGGAGTTATTGTCTAAGAAGTAAAAAAATAAGCTTGGATACATAAACAAAAATAAGTGGTTAAACGAAAGATTCGAGGAAGGTTTAAGGTATATTCAATTAATAGAAAATAAAAAAACAAGTAGGTTATATTGAATATACTGATGCTGAGTTTTCCTCTAGGGTAGTTCACGCTGATAATTACTTGGTAATCCATTGTCTATGGGTAAGTGAAACTAGAAAAGGATACGGTACTAAACTGATTAATTAATGTCTTCAAGATGCAAAAAGATATTCTAAGCAAGGTGTAGTAGTGGTGACTAATCCTGAAACATCTTGGACACCTAGTAAGGATATCTTTATTAAGAATCAGTTTAAATTAGTAGATACAGCACCTTTTAATTTTGAATTACTTGTTTATCAGTTTGAAAATAGCACAATATTACCTTTCTTTCCTACTAATTGGGATGAAAGAGTTAATAAATTCAACGACCTAACTATACTACGCTCTTTTCAATGCCCTTACGTAGAAGTCACAACTGAAAATATAATTATGGGTGCAAATAAATTAGGTGTTGATGCCAAAATAATTGATATAAAAAACAGAGAAGAATTAATGGAGTTATCCCCAACTCCCTATGGAATATTTTCAGTCATTTTCAAAGGGAAACTTATCTCATTTCATAGATTAACGGTTCATTCAGTAATAAAGCGGTTGAAGGAACATATGTAACAATGAGATTTTGGACGTGTTACGCTTAAACAATCGGGTGCAAGAGCTTAAGGTCAAGACTTTTTCGTTATGCCATTAACGGGAGGATGGTTAGATAGCTAAAAACACCAAATTATTGCAAATTTGTAAAAAATATATTATTTAAGGTGGAGTAATTAATGGAGTTATATCAAGCTACAATTGAGGATTTAGAAGGCGTATCAAATTTATTTAATTTGTATCGGATGTTTTATCGACAAGAATCTGATTTAGAA